>CAYGQD010000003.1:0-85961 GCA_964351855.1 uncultured Verrucomicrobiales bacterium | reverse complement strand
ATTCCCATTCGCGGATCATTCGCGTCCAAAATCACATCTAACGAAGTAGAACTAAACGAATCGCCTTGGGTTTCCTTGCTTTCTTACCAATTGTCATCCCGCCGGTTCTCACTGGATCGGGTCGTATCTTCGATGGTTCCGCAAAATCGATCATGATCGCGGCCTAAAAAAATTCGGCCTGGCTCCTGATGGAACAAAATGATCGACCGCTCGCGATTCTTGTAAAGAACGTCCGCTCATGGCAGTAAAAGGGGTGGCAACTCGCGTGCACAACCCTGTTGCTATGGTTTGCCTATGACGTTGCGACAATCCTCTCTTTTCCTCCTGACTCTTCTCGTTTGCGATTCCCGCAGCTTTGCGGATGAGTTCAAGCGAACGGCGGTTCTGAATCCCGACTCATCTGAGGTCTATATTGCCGCTCATCGAGGTGGCTATGAGGCGGATTTCGCGGACAGGGCTCCTGAGAACTCGGTGGCGAATATTCAGAATTGCCACGACAAGGGCTATCAGCTCTACGAAACGGATATTCAACGGACCCGAGACGGACACTTTGTGATGGTTCACGATCCCACCATCAATCGTGAAACCACCGGGACAGGGATCGTCGCTGAAATGGATTTGGCCGACCTGAAGCAGTTGTTTAAGAAATATCGCGATGGGACCGTATCGGAAGAACGCGTCGCCACGCTCGGGGAGTTTCTCAGGGAAGGAAAAAACCGCACGATCTTCAAGGCGGACCTCAAACCAGGCGTGAGTGCGCACTTCGAGGAATTGATGCAAATCGTCGTCAAGCACAACGCCATGAAGGGAATGATCTTTCGCGTGCCCTATCAAGAGGCTGACTTGTTTGCTCAATATCTGGCGAACGGAGTTCCCTATACTAGGGACCTTTTGATGTTCAAAACCAATTCCAAAAAGCAGATCGACGACATCAAGGCAAGGTTCAACCCGCCCACCATTCAAGTGAATGTGACCAAATCAAATCCGGCAGATCCCGATACCCTGGAACTCATTCGATATGCTACGAGCCTGGGGATGCTGGTTGAAGCGCACGCTGAAGGAACCCGCGATGACTGGGCCAAGCTCGTCGATGCCGGCGTCCGCATGTTTCACACAGGTAAGCCATCAAAGGTGAAAGCGTTTCTGCAATCGAACGATCGAAAACGTTGAGGAGCTAGGCTCAGGAAAATAAACCCTAACCATTATCAATAAGCACAAATGTCGCCATTCGGCGTACCGTTCTCCTGTCCGGCGAGTTTTTACTCCCCTTGTCGGCCGCCCTCAGGGCTCCCGGATTCGAGGAGTTTTCCTTGATCGTTGTCAACACCCAGCGTCAGTCGTGAGGGAACACTTTTTCGGTTCCTTGATTGCGACACTACGCTTGGCCCTTCTGGGCGCTGCGGGATTTTTTCTTTGGGGCCACCAAGTCAACGCCGACGATCTTTCCCGCGTTACCCGATGGGGTTTCGGCACGGAAGGACCGATACCCATGAACCGGGTCGGCGATGTGGTTCGCGATCAAGTCGGCCCTCGTCCGCCAGATTTTCCGAGCTTCGCACCGGACAACACCGCGATTCAGCTGAAGGGAAAAGGGACCCGTATCGAGATCAAGGATCCCGGCGAAAAGAGCGCTTTTGACTTCACCAACGGTGACGCCATCACGATGGAGGCTTGGGTGAAGCTTGATTCGATCCGGCCGGGCCAACCGATGTAAGTGGTGAGCAAAGGCCGCGCACTACTTCCTCCCTCACGCCTTGAAGTCGAGAAAAACGACTCGCGAATCTGCGCATTTTTTTCCGAGACGATGCACTAGATTTGAACTGTGTTCTTGACGGGGTAACTTACCCACCAAAGCGAGAAGAGCCGGGGTTTCCCCCGACTCTTCTAACCACGTTTCGGATTCCATGCTCCGCATCAGTGCGGGACGGAAAGAGTTATGAAGTATCCTAAGATGGTTTACGAAGCGACCATGTCGCCATAAGCGGGAGCACCATGCTCGCCGAGGTCGAGACCTTCGTCTTCTTCCTCTTCGCTCACGCGAACTCCGATGGTCACTTTGAGAATCCCGAAGACAATCATCGAGAACACAAAGGCCCAAACCGCGTAGGTAATCGTTCCGATCAACTGGGTGATGACGTTCGGCTCACCGAAGATGCCGACTGCCAGCGTTCCCCAGATGCCGCAAACACCGTGGACGGAGATGGCACCAACCGGATCGTCGATCTTGATCTTGTCGAAGAAGAGGATCGCGAAGACCACCAAGGCACCAGCGACCACACCGATGACAACAGCGTGCCAAATGTGGACGGAGTCAGCACCAGCGGTAATGCCCACCAGGCCAGCAAGAATGCCGTTCAACGCCATGGACAGATCAGGCTTCCGCAGGAAGATGATCGAGGTGAAAATGGAAGAGAGTGCGCCGGCAGAAGCTGCCAAAGCGGTGGTCACACAAACGTAGGAGACAAGCACCGGATCAGCATTGAGGACTGAACCGCCGTTGAAACCGAACCATCCCAGCCAGAGGAGGAAAACCCCGATGGTTGCGAGTGGCATGCTGTGACCGAGAATCGGCTTGATTCCGGTCGGCGTGTATTTGCCTTTCCGTGCTCCGAGCAGGAGGACACAGGCAAGGGCGGCAAAACCACCGAAGGCGTGCACGATGGAAGATCCAGCGAAGTCGTAGAAGCCCATTCCGTCGAGGAAACCACCGCCCCACTTCCAAGAACCGGAAATTGGGTAAGCGACGCCAACGAGGAGCGTTGCGAAAATCATGAAGCTGCTCAGCTTCACGCGTTCGGCAACGGCACCAGAGACGATGGTTGCTGCGGTAGCGGCAAACATGGCCTGGAAGATGAAGTCTGTCCAAACCGTCATATCCAAGGCATAGGCACCAGGAGTGATGAAGTCAGTATTCTCCAGTTCGCCCATATCGGGGATGAGAAATCCGGCAAATCCGAAGATACCGGAAGAATCATCACCAAAACCCGGATACATGATGTTAAATCCGGCAAGGTAGTAGGTCAAAATTCCCATCGAAATGATGAAAACGTTTTTGAACAGGATGTTGACCGTATTTTTGGAGCGAGTCAGGCCAGACTCGAGGGTAGCAAAGCCGAGATGCATGGTGAAAACCAGAAACGCGGCAATCAAGATCCATAGGTTATCGGTCACGAAGACCGCTTCCCCACGGGGGTAGGCTTCAGCAGTCTCCTGCGCCATCAGCGGAAGGCCGCTGGCGAAAAACACGGCGGCAACCGTGCCCAGGCCCAAGAGAAGCTTGTTAGATGTTTTAATCATAGGTAGGTTGTGTTGTTCGTTTGACAGTTCCGGGAAGGTAACCCTCTCCGGACCTCGCAAATGCTGCGTATGTTGGCAGAATTTCACGTGGCGGGAGGGAAGGAAGCAGGGTCCGTGCCAAGTTGCCTGAATCCCCGTAAAAAAGGGGGTGTTTTCTTCCGGGAGCGAAAGTCTGTTCTTTTTTGAACAGTCTTTTTTGCGAACTCCTGACACGGCCATCCGATCATCTGATTCAGGCTCGCCACTTGGCGGCAAAGCGGCGTCTCGATTGTCGTCGTCGGGTCGAAAACGACCCTTGGGGACGCCCTAACCCCGTCGAATCTCGGATCCTTCGAAATAGATCCGAATCCGGTAGACCGTATTGGGGCGAAACTCGATTTCACCCGTCTCCAGATTCACGCGATCCGGGATCCGGGTAAGTTGCTTGTCGACGACGGCGTGAAATCCACGTTCGGAGAAGATGTCGATGAGCATGGCCAGGGCGGCGGGATCGGAGAAGATTTCGTCTTCGGTATTGACCACTGCTCTTCCGGAGATGGCGTGACGTTCGATGATGGGCATGAAGCGGGAAGCGATCAACTCAATCACGCGACTGAACAGATCCCCCTGCTCCCTGGCATAGGCATCCATGCGTTTGACCAATTCTTGCCTGGCATGAACCACGATTTCGCTGGCGAGCGCGATCCCGCGAATTTGCTCAAACGTGCTCCGATCCAATTCCAGGGAGCTCTGATACTTGAGTTCCCGGAGGATGTTTTGCTCCACTTCGGCAAAGGAGCCCTGAGCATTGATGAAGTGATAGAAGAAGATTTCTTTGAGCGATTGAAGCGCTTCCCAGGTTTTTTCCCGGAAGACCCGGTAGCGATGCTGGGCTGCCTTCGCATCCAAGTCCGTCGGGCGCAACTCCATCAACTCGCCCAATCCGGTCGCTTCAACCTCCTCGTTGTGTTTCTGAATCTCTCTTCCCCGGGCAAGCTGGCGCTCGACACTCGATTTTTCATCCACAAAGAGGACCATGACATGGATAATCGGCCGTCGGAACTGTCCTGCGAGGGGCGTGTGTTTGTATTCGCGATGCAACTGGCTGATTTTAGCCACTAACAGCTTCATACATTCCACCTGAACCTGCGTCCGAGGGAACCCGTCTAGCACTGCACCATCACGAAACTCCGGTTGAAGCATTTTACGAAACAGGATGCCGATGACCTCGCGGTCTCCCACCATTTGGCCACCATCCTTTAACCGCTTCGCTTCCGGGCTGTTAAGAAGGGAACTCACGACGATGGGCGAGCAGGTGAAGCCCCTCGCGCTCATGATAAACCGCGTATTGGTCCCTTTTCCGGAGCCGGGAGCCCCGCCAAGCAGGATGATTTCTTTCGGAAACCTCAGGCTCTCGTGACCGACTTCGTCTTCCAGTTTCCGCCAGGCCGCTTCGAAGATGAGTTGGGCATCCTTAATCTCCCCGTCATGGGACGTGTTGGAGGGAGGTGTGGCAGGTTCTGGAGAAGCGGTTTCCTTCATGGGAGCGTCACGGTCTAGCGGAAATCAATAGCGGACAATCTTCCCGAAGAAAGACTGAATCTCGGCAATCATCCATCGGCTGGCTTTGGCGAGGCGGCTTTGGTCTCCGCTTCGCCTGGTTCCAGAAACGAGGCGATAATCAGGGTGGCAGCTGCGATGCAGATGCAAGAGTCCGCCACGTTGAAGCTGGGCCACCGCATGAATCCGAGATTGAAATCGAGAAAATCGACCACGTAGCCCCGAAAAATGCGATCGACCACATTTCCCGCGATGCCAGAGATGAGCAAGGCGACGGCGATCTTGGAAAGCCGAGTTGGGAAGGCTCCTTTCCGCCAAAGTACGACGATAAAACTAACGGCCGCTGCCGCGATGGTCAGAAAAATGTAGTTAGAAGCGCTGGTCCCGTTGCCGATTCCAAAGGCCATCCCGGTATTGTGAACGCGGACCAGATTGAAAAATCCGGGGATCACCTCAATGATCTTACCGGATTGATAGCTAGGGCCTTCTGAGAAGTATCGCACCACCCATTCTTTGGTGATTTGATCCAAAATGAAGAGGGGAAGAGAGAGGTAGAGGAAAAATTTCATAGCTGGCGGAGACCGGCAGTTTACCCGTTAGGAAATGCCCGGCAAGAAGATGTGCACTTGCTTTGACCCCGAAAGCCCACTTTTGCTACTTCGAAATGATCGGCATGCGCTAACTGTAGCCGCGACGTTCGTCGCGAGCGGCGATCACGGCCGCGTTATAGGCCTGGATCAATTCGCTCTCCGTGACGATTCCCGCGAGCTGCCCGCCGTCAAAAGACTCCACAACCGGCAGCGAGTTTCCGGCAAAGTCGGCAATGACCGCTAACCCGGCGGCAACACTTTCATCCTTCGAAAATACGACCCCGGGTTCGCGGCAATGATCTCCCGCCGTCCCGCTTGGTTTCGCCAACAGATCAACCGGATCAATTCTCCCCAGCAATCGGCTATCGGCATCAATCACGTAGATGTCTTGGTGCCGATGGGTTCGAAATAGATCTTCGACCACGCTAATCGGCGTATCCGGACTGACGGATACCCACTGGGTCTGCATAATTTCCTTGAGTTTGCGCTCTTCCAGAATGCGCGCTTCCATGCCCCGATCCAGGTCCACCCCGCTCAACCGAATTTGGCGGTGGAAATAGGATCGGGCGTAAAGCCGGGTGACGGTTGCATTGGCCACGACTACGCCAACCATCACGGCAGTGGCGGCCTGATAGTTGTGGGTTAGCTCAAAAACGATCAAAATCGTCGCAACGGGTGCTCCTACCACGGAGCTGATGACGGCTCCCATGCCCACCAGCACGCAGACTTGATAGTCTTCCTGGATTCCAGTGAGAATGGCCGTGGCAGCTCCCAGCATCGCTCCCAAAAACAGCGAGGGGGCAAACACTCCGCCGGGAATGCGCAGGCCGATCGCCAAACTCGTCAGTGCCAACTTCGCGATGAGCAGCATCAGGATCGCGCTGAGACTGAAGGATAAGACATTCGGGTTCTGGTTCAGAATGCCGTAGATCACATCATCGCCGATTCCCAGCGCCTGAGGGAGGCTGATCCCGACAATTGCGGTGATCAGGCCCGCCAACGCCGGATGGGACCACTTCGGTAACCGAGTCCGATCAATCAACTTTGTGCTTTGCAGCATCGCCTGCATGAAGCCGATGGAAACCAACGCCCCGATCAAGCCGATGGAGGCAAAGGCCAGGTAGTCCATCGATTCGTGAATCCCGAGGTCCTGGCCCAAATGAAGCGCGGTGAATTCGTATTCGTGAAGCCGTGGCAGCAAATTTCCCAGCACCGAGGCGATCGTGATCGGGGCAAAAGCCCGCAGCGAATAATGCCCAATGATGACCTCATGGGCGAAGATGACCCCGGCAATGGGCGCGTTGAACGATCCGGAAATGGCGGCGGCGACTCCGCAACCCAATAGCGTTTGGCGAGCCCTTCGTGTCGTCCAACGGCCAATCCAGCTCCCAAAACTCGCGCCGAGATGGAGGGAGGGGCCATAGCTGCCCACCGAAGCGCCTAAGCCAATCATGAGGGCGCTGCAAAGGGCGGAAAAGACACCTTCTTTCGCGGGAATCTTCGCCTCTCCCTCGTGGCTGGCTAAAATCACGTCGGCGGGGCCTTGAAAGCGTTCGAAGCGAAACCAGCGTGGCACCATCCCGACGAGCAAGCCTCCCAAGGTCAGTCCCAGGATCAATTGCCAGCCCGGAATTCCGGCAAAGGCGAAGGCCATCGAGCCACCTGTCCTCGCATAAACCCATCTCGGGATGGATTCACAAAGCCAGCGGAACCCCATCGTCCCATAGCTCGCCAGCCATCCCACGATCAGCGCCAACGCCAAGACGCGAAAGGTCGAGAGGGGGAAGCGCTTCGGGATGCGAGTGACAAACTCCAGATTAGGCATTCCCTGGAATCGGACACCAATCTGGCCTTTGAGCCAAGAAACTTCTCGTCTGCAACCTTGTGAACTTGGACGCGAATGATACGCGAATGGGAGTGAATTTCACGAATTGAGAGATCCCGATTCGTGCCCATTCCTAAAATTCGTGGTAGCGAAGCGCATTCGTGTTCCCATTTTTCGAGCGCCGGCCCTCGTAAAGCATTTGAACGAAGTAGAACTAACTAGAACAAAATCTCGTTAACCGGTTCTTCGGTCGGAGTCATTTCGGTAACCTCGATGATTGCCTGAGTCCGGCCATCTTCGACCGGGTATCGCATCACTCCGGAAACCTTGATCCAGGACATTTCTTTGAACTCTGCAGTGTCTTCGGGGCCCACAACCGGTGCTCCCGATGGGAATTCCAGGGGAATGGAAACGGGTTGGGCGTCGGCTCGGCAACAGGTCACCATCAGCGTGAAGACGCGAGCGCGTTTTCCTCCCGGGTTATAGCCGATCTCCGGCAAGACTTGGCCCGTCGTTTCGATGGGTTGACCCACTAAAACCTTCTGGATTTCTTCATCACCCGTCGTGTAAAAGAGCTGATCGACGGAAAGAAGCAGGTTTCCCTCTTCGCTCCGATCAACCACCTTCTCCAAGTCCGCCAGGGTGTATTCCCAGTCGTCTCCGCTTTCCTCGTCCGAGCTTTTGAAATCGTCTTCCACGCGAGAGGCAACCGCGTTGGGATCTTCGACAAACCCCTTGTTCCGAATCGTCTGGGCAGATTGATAACTGCCATCGGAAAACGCGGCCGCTCCGAGCATGGGCACGACCATGACCAACAGCATAGCGGCATTTCCCACGATCGAGGTATCCTCGTGATCGTGTTCTTCATCGTGGTCATGCTCGCCGTCACCATGATCGTGACAACAGCCGGTTTCTTTCTTCAGATTGAGGAAATTAAAGACGGCCAACACGCCTAACCCCAGGCCGGCGAACAAGGCGCAGGTTCGCAGATATTCGGGCCGAATGAACGACCCGATCTTTCCCGAGCCGTAGAAATACAGCAGGACTCCGGCCCATACCAGCATGGCCACAATCCCAAACAGGCGCGTGAAGTGTTTTTGGTCTTTCATTTGAGCGGGTTAGGTGGAGGGCAGGGTTTGGTGGCCCCAGATGACCGAAGCCACCCAGACCAGAATAAACAATCCCAGGGCCAAAATCAAAACAAAGCGCGGTTTAAAGACGGTGGAGTAAAGGAATACCAGCTTGAAATCCATCATCGGCCCATAGACCAAAAAGGCCAGTTTCGCCGCGTAGCTAAACTTCTGCAGTGCGGCCGCGACGAACGCATCAGAGGTGCTACAAAGGGACAAGATAAACGCCATCACCATCAAGGCCGGGGCCGCGATCCAATCGTTCCCCGCGAATCCATCGACCCAGCTTTTGGCGACGTAAACATTGAACCACGCCGTCAAAAAGACTCCGAAGACGAAATACATCGCGACGTCGGTGAAGTCGTTCTGAGCCGTTCGCATCGCATGGATCAATCGGGAACCATCGGCGGGCTTGTGTTCATGATCATGCGAATGACCGTGTTCGTGACCATCATGGCTATGATCATGCGAATGACCGTGTTCGTCGTGGCTGTGATCGTGATCATGCGTGTGAACATGATCATGTTTGTGGTCATGTTCGTGATCGTGATCCGCCTTCTGGCTGAGAGCTTCTTCCTTCTTGTGCGAGCGCACCGTTTTCAGCACAGCCTCCTTCAGAATGAACTCCATCGGCGTTTTCAAGATGATAAACCCGACGAAAACCGTGATTCCATACGCCAGAATCACCCGGGAAACGGCCACGTAAATGCCATGGGTTCCCCATTCCTGAAATGCGACAAAGGTGCTGGTGATCACCACCGGATTCACGATCGGTGCAGCCAGCATGTAGGTCATGGCACAGGCCACCGGTAGCCCTTTGGCAATCAGTCGGCGAATCACCGGAACCACCGCGCACTCACAAACCGGAAACACGGCTCCCAGTAATCCGCTGACCAGAACCGCGACGTAGCGATTGCTCGGCAGCCATTTTTCCATCAGTTTCGACGGCAGATAAGCGTCGATAATTCCGGAGATCACGGTGCCGATGAAAATGAAGAAGGCACCTTCCAGCAAAATGCTGAGAAAGTCACCCAGCATATCTTTAAGCGTGAGGACGTCCATTCGGGGCGAATCTTGGAACGGGTATTGCCAAAAAGCAAGGTGAGGCTTTCGGCGGAAATCTTGGTTTTGGTCGGGAATCGTATCCCTGAAATTCCGTTAGGGACAGAGCGATAGCGTTTCTAGCTGCCGAGGGTGTAGGCCGCCTTCGAAAAGTCTTTCGGGTTTGGAAGTCAACGCGAACCTGCTGGTTCTACCAAAACGCAGGCCAGCTTTCCTTCTGCGTTGCGGCAGTAAATCCGGCCATCGGCCATGACCGGAGCGGTCCAGCACTTCCCGCTCAAAACTTGCTGACGCAATTCGGGCTCGAAACCCGCTTCGGAAGCTGGAAAAATGGTCAATTCACCTTTGTCGAAGACAATTACTCGATTCCCGGAAGCGATCATTCCACCCGTGGCGAACCCCGGCTCGCTCCAGACGGTTTCGCCCGTTGCCCAATCGATGCAGACCAGCTCCGTCGGTCGATGAGTAGTGCCGTGAAGCGCATAAACCTTTCCGCCGATCAACACTCCCGCGTTAAAGTAGCAGCGCAGATTCTTGTTCTGCCAGATTTCCCGAGGCGATCCCGCTCCGTCCTCCGGCCACTCCAGAAGTATTGCACCCAACGAGGACGAAAACAGAGCCTGCTGCCCCCAAACCAGCGGATCTGCGGCATTTACGCCCCGACTCGATTCCCAGTCGATTTCCCAAATTTTTTCCCCAGTATCCGGACGTAGCCCCACCATATGGCCAAAGGTGTAGAGAAGCAGTTGCGGAGTCCCGCCCAAGGTCGCCGGAACCGCAGACGCGTATCCACCTGCCTCCGGTCCGGATTTCCAGACCGTCTTCCCGGTCTTTCGATCCAGGGCAATTCCCGCTTCGCCCGCATTGAGAATCACCAAGTTTTCAAGAATCACCGGCGAGCTGGAAAAACTCCATTCCGGCAACGCCTTCTCATACTCATCCACCAGATTCCGGCTCCAGACCACCTCACCGGTGTCGAGTTGGAGACAGAACACATGGCCTTTCCGGCTAAAGGTAAACACCTTCCCATCGTCCGAGATCGTCGGTGTCGCACAAGGTCCGCCTTCAAAATAGAGCGGGTCCAGGGGACAGGGATAGCGATGTTCCCAGATCACCGCTCCCGTTTTCGCGTCCAGGCACCAGACCGAATCTGTCTCCTCCCGATTTCCCATCGTCAAAACACGATCTCCCTGCACCGTAACCGTCGAAAACCCGATCCCCACTTCAGCCCGCCAGGCAATCTCTAACTCATCCGGCAAGGTCTCCGGCAACTCCTCTTTCGTCTGCCCATTAAGATCAGGACCTCGCCAATAAAGCCAATCAGAAGCCGACACCGGACTCAGTCCAATGATCACCAGGACTAAAACAGCGAAGAATGAAACGCGATTCATACAACCAGCGTAATCAGATTCATGAATGTGCCAACCGGTAAGTTTGAAAACACCCAACTCAAGTTTCGCATCTGCAAGGCAGCAAGCGGAACCACCCGCAGTTCAGCGCGGCCCAAACAACTTTTTGTAAGTGCCTCAGAAAAAAGTGCTCTCGAGAGGAGTCGAACCTCCACGAACTTGCGTTCACTAGAACCTGAATCTAGCGCGTCTACCAATTCCGCCACGAGAGCGTGCGCTGGGGGTGTTCCGTTTAAAAGTTACACACCGTTCAATGCGGGCGTTATTCTAGCCTTCCTCTTGGTGAGCGCAACAGAAACCTAGTGGTTCATCCGGCATCTGGCAGAGAAGAGAAGGGCCGATGCTTTCAGGAATCTCATCAGCATGAGGAATGGTCCTGACATGGGGACATTGCTTGGCAGAACCTTGCTTGGGGGGGCTGAACACTCAGCAATTATTCTTCCTCCCCTAGAACAGGAAACTCCAAGTAATCACTCTGGGGCAATTTACCTACTTGAACTGGTTTGATTCGCAATCGGGGGTGATCTGGTTCGTTTCGCGTTCGCTTTCCACGAAATCGGCGAAGGCTGGGTTGAGGCCGGCGAATCTGAACGTGCAGCGGAGATTCTGGAGGAGTATCCGTGCTCTCATTCCAGTGCAGGCGTTCGGCTAGTGTATCCCGTCCAACAGACTGCACATTCCGGTTATTTTAGAGAATTTGAGAATGTTGCCGCTGCGCGGTTAGGTTCGGATGAATACCGCCTTTCCCACAATTTCTGCGTTGCTCGTCAGTCACGAAGTTCGCTTCGTTCCTTCCTCGCGCCTTGATTTTGAGGAAAACTCGGCATCCGTAATGCACAGTCTGTTAGACGGGATACACTAGGCGTCGCGAGGATGAATGCTGGAGATTTCGCGCAGGGCGTTGATTTGCTGGAACGCTCTGCGGCGGTGGAATCCACGTCACCGGTGAGAAATTGGAAGCTTGGATTCCATTGATGCTGGAGAAGCTCGGCTTGGAGAAAACCAAGGCCTTGGCAGGCGATTGCCAGGTGGTGAGTCCTTCACGATACCGCCGTTAGCCGCTGAACTCGTCAAACTCGGCTCGACTCAACCCAAAAAACCGGTCGCGTAACCCGCCGCCTTGTGGACGTTGATGTGCGATTCATGAGCATATGGTGAGACACCTAGACTGGAAAATGATGAGGCCTGCGCACACCAAATAGCAACGGATCGTTTCTACCCGGAGCCTGCTTTTTCCGTTGGATTGTGCGGGCACGGGAATGTCGCTACGTGCCCCTCCTCCGCAAGCGTGCAACGGGCGGGGAGAAGAAACACTGAAGTCGCCAAGCCGAAAGAAAGGGATTTCGGATTGAGTTCATGGGGAAAACTTGATGAAAATAACGACGCCTCAGCCAATTGCTGACGGAGATCCCGAAATCTAACATCCATCGGGAAAAGGCATTCCATCGTCGATCCGTTCGCGAATCAAAAACTTCTTCAAAAATGTCAGACTCGCTGCCAAAAGAGCCAAAGAAAGAAGTAACCTTTTTTCTCTCTTACTTCCCCCCATGAAAATCATCCGAAAAATCCCCCTTCTCCTCGCCCTTGGCTTTCTCACCGCTTCCCTTCCTGCCGCGGAGAAACCCAACATCCTCTTCATCGCGATCGATGACATGAACGATTGGACGGGCTTTCTTGGCGGTCATCCCCAGGCGAAGACCCCGAACCTGGATCGGCTTGCGAAGCAGGGGGTCAACTTCACCAACGCCCATTGTCCCGCCCCCGGTTGCTCGCCGAGCCGCAACGCGATCCTGTTTGGAAAGGAACCGTTTCACTCGGGACTCTATGCCTTCTACGGCGAAGACCTGCACGCGAAACTGATTCAGAAATACGTGAGCCTGCCGCGCTTCCTCAAGGAGAATGGCTACGGGACCTTTGGGGCCGGAAAGATCCATCACGGTCTGCGGGGTGATCCGCTGGAGTGGACCGATTATCATGAACCCACCAAGTCCCCCCTGAATCTCGATGTCGCGGCCGGATACCAGGTCAACGGGGAATTCAAGATGTCCTTCTGCCCGACGACGGCGCCCCTCGAGGATCACCCCGATCACAAGGTCGCCTCCTACGGGATCGACGTTCTTTCGCAGGAACATGACGCGCCCTTTTTCCTCGCCGTCGGCATCGTCAAACCGCATCTGCCTTTCATCTGTCCGCAGCAGTTCTTCGATCTCTACCCGGAAACGGTCGACGCTCCGGCGATCCATCCCGATGACCAGGATGACATCCCCAGGGTAGGTCGGGCCATGATCAAGGTCGGCGATGACAATCGATTCAAAGCGGACCAAGCCTGGAACCAGGTGCGTCGTTCCTACCTCGCCTGCATCTCCTGGGCGGACTACAACGTCGGTCGTGTCCTCGACGCGCTTGAGGCCAGCCCCTACGCCGACAATACCATCATCGTGCTCTGGTCGGATCACGGCTACGCGCTCGGGGAGAAGAATCATTTCCGCAAGTTCGCCCTCTGGGAGGAAACGACCCGGGTGCCTTTCATCATCAAAGACACGAGGGAAACCGACGCACCGGAAGGACGCGAGGTCACCGCGGGAGTTTCGCTGATCAACATTTATCCCACTCTCGCGGAGATGACCGGTCTCGAGTTACCCGAAGGCATTGACGGCTTCAGTCTCGTGCCACAACTGAACGATCCCGCTACTCCGGTAGCGTCTCCTTCGATCTGCAGCTGGGGCCGAGGCAACTACGCGGTTCGCGATACCGACTACCGCTACGTCCGCTACTTCGACGGCAGCGAGGAACTGTATCTCCATCCGGACGATGCCAATGAGTGGGTTAATCAGGCGAGCAACCCGGAGTTCGCCGACGTGAAGAAGCGCCTCGCCGGATTTCTGCCCCAAGAGGAAGCACCGCTGGTCACGGAATTCATCAGCTCCGTCCGCGCCGCCCTGAGCGCGGATGAGCCGGATAAGAAGAGCAAGCTCAAGATCGCGCCCAAGAAGAAGGACAAGAAAAAGAAGAAGTCGGGAAGCAACTAGGCTCTGCACACTCAAACCCCTATCCCAAAATGAAAATCTCCTGTTTGCTGCTCACCTTGTTTCTGTCCATCCCGATCACCGTGTCGGCGGAAGAATTTGTCGATGACTTTTCCCGGGCCGAACTCGAAGGCCGTCTCGCCGAGCGCGGGGAATGGAAATTCGAGAATGGCGAAGCGACCGCCGTCGCCGATCCGGAACTCTACAAGAAGTTTAAGAACCACGGCCCCATCCTGAAGTGGCCGCGCGAGTTCAACGACGCCGAAATCAGCTTCGAAATGAAGGCGATGGATTGTCAGCGGGTCGTTTTTACACTCAACGGTGATGGTCACATCTTCCGGGTGACTCTGGCCGATGAGACACCGGAAGCCACCGCCGGTCCCTCCAAGGTTCCGACCCGGATCATCGCCTGGGCGACTACCTCGTCGAAGGAGAACCAGGGAGAAACCCTCGCCCCGGAAGGCCTGCCGGACCTCCCCCAAGTAAATGGCGAGTGGGTCGCGGTGAAACTCAAGGTCACCGGCGATCAGGGTGAACTCACCATTGGCGATTTCAAAACCACGATCACCCACGACGCCCTCGCGCGGGACAAGAATATGGTGATGCTCACCTTCGCACATGGTGCCCTCTCCGTGCGTAATTTCAGGATGACGTCGTCCTCAGGCGTTGCCTCTGCAGAACCCGGAAAGAAGAAAAAGAAGAACAAGGCTCTCCAAATAAAAGCGGATGGAGGCGAGCGCATTCAGGCCGACGAAACGAAAGCACCCTATGCCTACTACCTTCGCAAACGACTCAAGGAGGGTGACACGGCGAAAGTGCCTCTCATCATCAGCCTGCACGGCTCTGGCGGAGGCAACAAGGGCGTCGATGGGCTTGCGATCAACGACGAGTCATTCTTTGCCAACACCGATCACTCCTACGTGTTCGTGAAACCGGTGACGCGCAAAGGCTGGGACCCGGATGATCTCGACACTTTCCTCGACACGATGCTCACCGACTATGCCGACCTCATCGATCCGAAGCGGGTTCACCTCTACCGCTACAGCATGGGCGGTCATGGCTCGTGGCGCTACGGCATCGAACACGGCGAGCGAATTGCCGCAATGATGGCGATCGAGGGTGGCTTCATTCGCGGCAGCGGCCCCGCCAGCCAATTTGACTTCAGCAAATTCAAAGACTTGCCAGTGTGGGCCTTCCACAATCAGGACGATCCCATCGTGCCCCTGGCCGCCGGACAGGAACCCGTCGATGCCGTAACGGCTGTGGGCGGATCGGCTAAGTTTACGGTTCACGAAACCGGCGAGCACAAGATCCAGCTGCAGAAAAATCTGACCCCCGAAGTGCTGGAGTGGCTGTTCTCGCATTCCCGCTGATGGGTTCCCTCGCCGCAGTAGATCGAATTTGTCATCAGCTGGAGGGTCCATTGAAACCTTAGCGCCAAAAGGCAAACGGTCTAAAGAATCGGTCCTTTCGAAATTCGTCTTATTACATGGGTGCCGCGAGGAATCATTCTGGTGAATGATCGCAGTTGATCGCGGTTCCACTACAGACCATCCCCATCAATCCCCCTGCGCTATTTCATTTCCGCCAGTCGCTTGAGCGCCTGCGGGGTTCCCAGATTTTGCAATGCGATTCGGTACGACTCAACCGTCTCCGCATCCGGCACAAACGCCAGCAGCACTTCATCGATCCGGTTGTCGGCAAAATGCGCAATCTCCAACGTCGTTGCCCGCACCCTGGCGGATTCCGACCGCAAGCACTGTCTCACCAGAATACTGGAGATATCTTCCTGCGCCGCAAACAACCCGAGGATGTGAAGCGTCTGTGCCTCGTGTCCCTGTTTGCAGGCGTGCGGCGCGTGCTTGTGAAAAAGGGTGAGCCGATCATAATATTTCGGACTCTCCGTCTCTTCGACCAGATACCGCCGCAACTCGGTGTGCGCTCGCGTGCGCGTAAGCTCATTTGGGTGCCCCAGCAGAGCGATCAATTCAACCGTGCGAAGCCCTTCCACCGTCACCAGCTGAGGAGCGGCCGGCTTTTCTGAGGCAAATGTCTCACTGTGGAAGTGCAGGTATAGACAGAGAGCGACCGATGTCGCCCGAAGGAATGGTCTCATGTGTTTTCCAGCCATCTGCCGGATTGATACCGCGAAATCTTGCCGATGCAATTCCGTGGTGCCAAAAGCGTCCGCGATCTTTCTTGCTGAAACAGGCGCGAGATGGAAGCCGCCCCTGTTCCGCTACAACTGCTCGTAGGGTAGCTTGTAGAGTTCCTCACCAACCCCTAAATCTCCTGATTGGAAGCCCTTGTTGAACCACCGGGCTCTCTGTGCGGAGGTGCCGTGGGTGAAGGAATCTGGATTGACGTATCCGGGGCCGAGTTCCTTCTGGATGCGATCGTCGCCAATGGCTTGGGCGCAACGCATCGCTTCTTCGATGTCTCCTTGTTCAAGGAAGCTGCCGAACGTCGATTCCGCGTTGCGAGCGAAGACGCCAGCCAGAAAATCGGCGTGTAGCTCGACGCGGACGGATGCCTGGTTGTAGGCCGTCTTCGAAACTCTTCCCTGTTGGGAATGCAGTTCATCCAGTCGACCGAGAATCTTCTGGATGTGGTGCCCATATTCGTGAGCGACCACGTAAGCTTCCGCAAAATCTCCGGTTGCGCCGAACTTCTGTTTCAGTTCCTGAAAGAAAGTCGGGTCAATATAGATGGCTTCATTGGCAGGCAGGTAAAAGGGTCCCATCCGCGCATCGGCGATGCCGCCCGGAGTATTCGTGCGACCGCTGTAAATCACCATCCGGCACGTGCGATACTCAACGCGATACTTTGGCAGGAGCGCAGCCCAAACGTGCTCGTTGTCTGCCATCATCGTGCTGAGGTAGGCCCGCATCTCGTCGTGTTGGCCTTCGGGGCCGCCCGCCTGCTCGATTTGAGGAGAAGAGGCCGCTGAGGGGCTGGTGAGTCCCAACACTTCCAGAAATTGCCCCTTGAAAACTAGGAAGCCCATCAGCAAGACGGCGACGAGGATGAGTTTGACCTTCGCGCTACCCCGCGTGAAGAGCATCATGAGCAGAGTTCCGACGGCGCTCCCTCCAGCCTGACGACCGGGCTGAGATTCCCCTCGTCGATCTTCTACATTCGAGCTCTGCTGACGACCTTTCCATTTCATGCGCGGATGCTAGGTTATTTTTGGAGCGCGGGAAAGGGCTAAAATCGTGCGTCCCATCGAGTCCTTGCCGGATCCCGGCTCTCCCATGGTTCAGACTCTCAGGACGCACTTCTCCGGCAACGGATGGTTCGTTCAGCGAGCGCTTCCCTCACGACTGCTCTGCAGCAGGTCCTTCATATTGAGCGCTACTGAACCCGAGGATGGGGAAGAGGATCAATCCGAGAAGCGCAAGGCCAATTCCGAAGCCGACTCCTTTTCCAAAGCATTAGGGTGCGTTCGAAAAATGGAACGGATGACCAATCAGGTTTCCAATTCGCGGACACTTCGCTTCGCTGATTTTTGAGATGCGATGCTTTTTGCGAAGGAGTGCGCTGTTCGGGGCTTTGTGAGAAGGCTCATCGCCGCCGCCGAGCCATCGCTCACCTCCACAAAAATCCCTCGCAGCTCATCTCGCTTCATTTTTCGAACGCACCCTGGCTTCTCTCTTGCAAACACCCTGTAAGGAAAGTTCCGGTACGCCCCACTCCATCCCATGGGCTTCTCCAACTCCAGCGCAGGTGAGGTTTCCGGCCTGGCAGTTGATGCCTTCGATGAGTTCCGGGCGAAGTTCGCAGGCGGTTTTGAGGCCTTGGGTGGCAAGGAGTTGAACGTAGGGGAGGGTGACACTGGTCAGAGCTTGGGTGGAGGTGCGGGCGTAGGCACCGGGCATGTTGGCGACGCAGTAGTGGATGACACCTTCTTCCGCGTAGACCGGGTCTTCGTGCGTGGTGGGGCGGGTGGTTTCGACGCAGCCTCCCTGGTCGACGGCGATGTCGACGAGAACGGTGCCGTTGCGCATCAGTTTGAGCATTTCTCGGGTGACCAATTTGGGGGCTTTGGCGCCGGGAACGAGGACCGCGCCGATGAGGAGATCGGTCCGCGGAAGGAGTTCCAGGAGGGCGGCTTCGCTGGAATACATGGTCTGGGCAGTGAGGGTGTCATCGAGGAAACGCATCCGCCCGTGATCGATTTCCAGGATGGTGGTCTGAGCACCGATTCCGGTGGCGACTTTCGCGGCATTGACTCCGCAGGTTCCGCCGCCCAGGACAAGGACGCGCCCGGGGAGAACGCCGGGGACTCCACCGAGGAGGGTGCCGCGTCCGCCGGAGTGTTTCGCTAAAAAGTAGCTGCCGACGAGGACGGACATACGCCCGGCGACCTCGCTCATGGGTTCCAAAAGGGGGAGTCGACCACCCAGGGTCACCGTTTCATAGGCGATCGCGGTGCATTTGGAGGCGAGAACCTTCTCGGTCAGTTTTCGGCTGGCGGCGAGGTGGAGGTAGGTGAAGAGGGTGTGCTTCTCAGTGAGGAGTTTGAGCTCGCTTTCCAGCGGTTCCTTCACTTTCACAATCATCTCCGCCTGATCGAAAACTTCTTCGTGGGTTTTGACGATGTTTGCGCCGGCATCGCGGTATTCCGCATCCGAGTAGTCAGCTCCGACCCCGGCGTTGCTTTCCACGATCACAGTGATGCCGTGGCGGGTCAGTTGAAGGACGCCGGAGGGCACCATGGCGACGCGATTTTCTTGCTCTTTAATTTCTTTGGGGACACCGACGATCATGATGGGTCAGTGTGGACAAATCGCAGGCGGGGTGCAACCTGGAGGAATGGATCATTTCACGCTCGTCCTGACGGAGCACCTTAATCATCACGGCAACTTGTTTGGGGGACACATGTTGAAGTGGATCGATGAATTTGCCTACATCACGGCGAATTTGGAGCTACCCGGGAATCGGTTTGTGACCATTGCCCTGGATAACGTGGAATTTCGCCACGGGGTTCAAAACGGGGAGATTCTGCGGTTCAACGTGGAGCGGGAAACGCTGGGGAACACCTCGGTCCACTATCAGGTTTGTGTCTTTGGAACCCGGCGCCATGGGATTCCGGATGCGGTTTTGTTCGAGACTCGGATTTCGCTGGTGGCGCTGGATGAAGCCGGGGCAAAGGCGCGCATCGTTCGGCCGGACGATCCTTCGGAGTAATCGGGGCAACTGGGATTCTTGCGCTCAGCATTTGCTTTTTCCGCGTTTGCCATTAAGCATCCCTAAGTTTTGTCCGGCAGCCTTTTTTAAACCGCCCATTACCCCGGCGCACCAATCTACAAACCCGCGCCACCAGGCACTTCACGTCTGACAAACCTTCATCCGCCACTGTGGCGGTCCTTTCTTTTCCATGCGTCCGGCGGGTAGAGAGTTGTAGAACACCGGACTCTCTATTCAATGAACAACCAAATCGATGCGCCGAGCATTCAATCGGAAAACCACTCCACTTCAACTGCGCCAGCCGAGATCAAAGACACGGTTTTTGGCCTCTTAAATCCCATCATCGGGAAAACCGTCGCCGCAGGAGGTTACACCACGCCTACTCCCATTCAGGAGCAGTGCATTCCTCATCTTCTGGAAGGTCGCGATATTCTGGGAAGCGCCCAGACCGGAACCGGAAAGACTGCGGCATTCACCTTGCCCCTGCTTCATCGGCTGGCGGCAGACCCTCGCCAACCACGTCGTGGATCTCCCCGAGCTCTGATCCTGGCCCCAACGCGGGAACTCGCCGCTCAAATCGGAGCCAGCATCGAAACCTACGGGAAAAACCTGAAGCTTTACCACACCGTGATTTTCGGTGGCGTCGGTCAGAATCCGCAAGTGCGGGCTCTAAATCGTGGCGTCGATATCTTAGTAGCGACTCCAGGACGCCTGCTGGATTTGATGCAACAGGGCCACATTCACCTGAAAGACGTTGAGGTCTTTATCCTCGATGAAGTGGACCGGATGTTGGACATGGGTTTTGTCCCCGACATCAAGCGCGTGCTCGCCAAAATCCCGGACAATCGGCAGACGATGTTCTTTTCCGCGACGATGGCTCCAAAGATGTTGGAGCTGGCTCATCAAATGGTGCATGACCCCATCCGAGTTACGATTACCCCGAACGAGCCCGCCGTTGATCGGATTCAACAGAAGGTTCTCTTTGTCGGCAAGCGCGACAAGGACGCCCTACTCGTATCCCTTTTGGCAGATTCCAAAATCGAAAAAGCGATCATTTTCACCCAGATGAAATTCGCGGCCAATCGAGTCGTGCAGAAGCTGGAAGCGGCCGGAATTTACGGAGCAGCCATTCATGGCAACAAGAGCCAATCTGCCCGGACCAAAGCGCTCGACGGCTTCAAAAAAGGCCGTTTCAAGGTCTTGGTAGCCACGGACGTCGCAGCCCGTGGACTGGATGTGGATGGAATCACCCACGTTTTCAATTACGACCTGCCAGTTGAGGCCGAGACCTATGTGCACCGGATCGGGCGAACCGCTCGGGCTGGCGCAGAGGGCGACGCCATCTCTTTTTGCTGCGCGGAAGATCGGGGCACGCTTCGGGAGATCGAGCGATTGCTCGGAAAACCGGTCCCGACTGAGACGGAGCATTCTTTCCATTGTGAAGAAGCATCCCGCTCGACCGCTGCTGCGGTGAAACCCGGTGGTGGTGGTCAACGCGGCGGACGCCGTGGAGGCGGCGGAGGAAACTCCCGCGGTCGATCCGGCGGTGGAGGCAACCGGCGCGGTGGCAGTCAGCATCGCGGACGTCGCTAAAACTCTCTGAATCAGCGGAGTGGGGAGAACTCGCTTCGCACCTATTCTTTTCGCAAAGATGCCGTGATCGAATCGTGATCGCGGCATCTTTTTGCGGTTTTGGGTCACTGCTGCGGGAGCCGTTCGACCTCCAACTGTTGCTCGATGTCCTCCATCGCTTCCACCGTGGTCACAATCCGGGCGTAACGATTGCGCAGCGTCTTGAGACTGGCGTCGTGCAGTTCCCGGGTCACGGTGGTGCAGCCGTCTTCGACCAGCGTCACGAAGTAGCCCAGATCGCAGGCATCCCGCACCGTCGTCTCAACGCATTCGTTGGTGTAGACGCCGACGACGTAGAGCGAGCTGATCCCCAGATTGTTGAGGACGTAGTGGAGATTGGTGGATGAAAACACGCCGCTAGCGGTCTTGTTGATGATGATTTCGTCTCCATGCGGAGCCACTTCTTCCAAAAAACAGGCATCGCCCGACCCCGGGGCCGCGTGAAGTTCCAGGCGCTTGTGTCCCTTGCCCCGGTCCCTTCCATCTTTGGTGAGCGATTGAATCCGGACGTGAATGACTTCCAGGTTGTGGGCTCGAAAACAGTTCTGGAGATTGTGCACGTTCGGCAAAACCGTTTTGCGTAGCTGCGTGAAATAATACTGCATCTCCTCCAGCGGGATGGGGGATTTTTCGTAGTCACGGAAGAGCCCGTAACCTTCGGCGGCATCCAGATACTGCATGTCGATGCAGAGCAATGCGGTGTCCCGATTTCGAAGGTCGCGTTCGCGTTTGGGGTTCTCAATGAACCCTTCTCGGTAGATCGGTTTGAGGGGATCGGTTTTCGGCGTGTCGGTCATTTTGCCGACGATAACGGCTGCTTCCCCAATTGGCAAAGAGCGGCCAGCATCAGATTGGCTCCCGCTTCGACATCTTCCCACGCGGTCCATTCCGCCGGAGAATGACTGAGACCGCCTTTGCTCGGGACGAAGATCATCGCCATGGGAGCGATGCGGCCCACCAGCTGGGCATCGTGAGCCGCTCCACTCAACATGTGCTGGAAGTTGAGTCCCAGCCGTTTCGCCTCCGTTTGGAGAATGTTGACGAGTCGCTCCTCGGACGCCACGGGCAGAATTTCACCCTGAACGTTGAACTCGAACTTCAAGCTGCGGCGGCGGGAAATCGCTGCGAGCGCCTTCTGGAACGCCATCGACAATTCGGCGAGGGTTTCCGTCGAAGGATCCCGAAAATCGAGGGAAAACTCCACCGCACCGGGGACGGAATTGGGGGCACCGGGCAGAATTTCGGCTTTTCCAATCGTGGCGCGGCTGTTTTCTCCGCCGTTTTCTTCGAGAATGCGGGGAACTTCATGGGCAAAGTCGGCCAAACCCATGAAGGCGTCTTTGCGATAATCCATCGGCGTCGTGCCGGCGTGATTCGCTTCCCCGCTGAACCGGAGCGACCAGGATTGCAGGCCGGTGATGCTTTCGACAATTCCGACTCGGAGATGAAGCTCGTCCAAAACCGGCCCCTGCTCGATGTGGAGCTCCAGGTAGGAGTCGATTTCATCGGGCGACCTTCGGGATTCGAGCGCTTTCATCGGATCCAGGCCGTGGGCCAGCATGGCGTCGCTCAGTTTGGTGCCGCCCAGGTCGGTCGCGTTTTGAACCTTGTCCAGTGTCAGCATTCCCGTGAACGCTTCCGAGCCGAAGGTTCCACCAAATCGGCCCTCCTCGTCACTAAAGGCGATCAACTCGATGCTTCGCGCCAAGGGAACTTTGGCCGTTTTCAACACCCGCAGACACTCCAGACCAACGACCACCCCAAGCGTTCCGTCGAGCATTCCCGCACAGGGAACCGTATCGATATGAGAGCCGACAAAGATTCGTGGAGAATCGACCTTCCCCTTCAAAAGCCCGGAAATATTGGCGGCTCCATCGGAAGCTGGCTCCAATCCGTTTTCTTCGATGCGATGAAGGAGCCAGCGTTTTCCCTCCATATCTTCGTCCGTGAATGCCATCCGGTAGATCCCACGATCCCGCTCATTCCGTCCGATCCCGGCGAGCGTCAGGATATCGGATTTGATGCGTTCGAGATCGACGCGGAGATCGGTAGTGGATGTGGAGGCTTCGGAGACCATGCGGAGGAATTAGTGGCTACTGATGAACTGGCGATGGAGAATGTGAAGGGTGAGGAGGTGATTGAGCAAGGTATCCTTCCGAACCAGCGACGTTCCATCGGTATCGGAACGGTATTCGGAGAGGAATTGGTCAACCCGCTCCGGCGAACAAATCCCGGCATCTTCGACCGTTGGTCGGTCAAGATAGGCATCGATCAGCTCATTCACTTTGGCACGCTTCGATGCGTCGGTGTGGGCGGGCGGCGCCATAAACGCGAATTTTTCACGCCGATAAAGCACGTCAGGGAGGACTCCTTTGACTGCTTCGCGAAGCACGTATTTTTCGATGTTTCCTTTAATCCGTAGGCTCGGAGGAACGTTGACCGCAATTGCGGCAAGATGGTGATCGAGAAACGCCGGACGCGATTCCATGGAGTTGGCCATGTCCACCCGATCGCCACCCCAGTTGAGGATTTGTCCTTCCAGTTGGCATTTCGACCACGTATATTGCGCCTTATCCAGCGGATGCCGACCATCAAGCATGGAGCCATCGATCCGCGAAGCGATTTCGGCAATGGGATCGTAGTCTTTCAGGTCCTCCTGTAGATGATCGGCCAGCAAGGGGCGAGCAAGATCCAAGGTGTCCATCCACGGCTGGATCCAAGACGGCGTGAACCCACAAAGCGCATCCCAGCTCGGGTGAGAGCGTTGGTTCTCTGCGAGAATCGCCCCTTTGAAGAGCGAATTGGTGCGCTCCAGGGCCGCCTGATATTCAGCACGAACACTTTCCGGCTCATGACTGATGCCGTGGAGAAACATATCGCGTTTCAGAGCCGGATAACCCGCGAACAACTCGTCAGCGCCTTCTCCGGTAATGACACAACGATACCCGGAATCCCAAACCCGCTTCGACA
The DNA here is from genome assembly GCA_964351855.1 of uncultured Verrucomicrobiales bacterium. Lineage (GTDB taxonomy): Bacteria > Verrucomicrobiota > Verrucomicrobiia > Verrucomicrobiales > DEV007 > JBCDHN01. The sequence goes on along the minus strand of CAYGQD010000003.1, from coordinate 62,291 downwards.
TGAGGTTCTTGGCGACTCCCAGCGTATTATAAAACGTCCGCTCCGCATGCCAGACGGTTTTGATATAGTTCTCTCCGTAGAGATCTTCCGCTTTCAGGTTGATGACTTCTTGATCGGCATTCATCGACTCCGCCATCTCTTTTGCGATCGGCGCTTCGTCGTAGGCGTCGTCATCGAAGGAAATCGTATAAGCCTTTGTTGGTGACTGCATCGCTCCCGTCGCCAAACCGAGGATACAACAGGAATCAATTCCTCCGGATAGATAACAGCCGACCGGAACATCGGCCTCCAGGCGTAAAACAATCGACCGGATCAGTTCCTCGCGAACGCTCTCGATCATTTCTTGTTCATCGACTTCGCGCGGGCGGGCCTCCTCCTCGGGGAAGTCGAAGTCCCAGTAGCGTTGTTGATGAATGTCCAGCTTCCCGTTGCGCTTGCGGATGCGTAGAAAATGACCGGGATCGAGGGAAACGACGCCTTCAAACGCGCTCATGCCCGGGGCGATCGTTTGCATGAGTTGGTGGATCGCGGCTTTGGGATCGAGCTTCCGGGGAACGTCAGGATGAGGCAGGACAGACTTCGCCTCTGAGCCGTACACGATTGTGCTCTGATCCGGGGATACCCAGTAAAAGAGCGGCCGAACTCCGAATCGATCGCGGAGCAGAATCAGCTCGTCGGCGTCGCGATCATACAGCGCAAAGGCGAATTCACCCCGGAGATGCTTCGTGAAATCGAGACCGTATTTGCGATACAGACCCATGGCGATTTCTGAATCCGATTTCGTGGAGAATCGGTCTCCCTCCGCCATCAAGGTCGAGCGATGACGTTTGAAATCGTAGAATTCGCCATTGGTCGTCAAGACAAAGCGTCCATCGATCGCGTGCAAAGGCTGGCATCCGCCTTCGAGGTCGTTGATCGCTAAACGAGTGTGCCCCAGCGCCAATCCCTTGGCTCGATCAATATGGTGACCGTTTCCATCCGGGCCGCGGTGAACGATCGTTTGCAGTTGGCCATCCAGGATCGAAGGCGTGTTTTCAGGGAGAGGATTGGCCGAGAAATGGCCCGCGATACCACACATAATAGATGTTTTAAGAGAGAGGCTGAGGTTCCAGATTGATCAGGTTCGGGAGGGATTTGAGACGGCCTAAAACCGCCATGAGGAGCGCTTGTCGGACGAACACGGCCCCGTGCGCCTGGGAGAAGTAGAGATTGTGGCTCGTTTTATCCAGCGAGGTATCCAGCTCATCCAGCCGCGCCAAAGGATGCAGAATCACCGCGCTTTCTTTGATCGGACTATCGGAGTTCAGCTTGAACCGGCTGTCCATGTTCTTGTAGGAATCGCCGAGGAAAGCGATCGAGTTCATGTAGATGACATCGAGGTCCGGAAGATGTTCGCGCACATCGTTGGAGACTTCATACTCGATGTTGGCCAGCTTCAGTTGTTCGATGACATCTTCTCCAAAGGGATCTGCCATCTCGGAAATCACCGTCACTTTGCCGATGTGATCTTTGAAGAGCATCGCCATCAACAGAAAGGATTTCACGGCACGCATCGATCCCGGAGTCCCGAGAATGCCAAGGTTTAAGGGATGCTCTCCCGGCTGATGCATTCCGGCGAGTGTGGGCTTCCACTTGAGCAGAGCGAACCAATCGGCCAGCGCCTGGGTGGGATGCTCGCCAGATCCATTGCCCGCGTTAATCAGGGGAATTCGCAGGTTTTCCAAGATTTGTTCAGGTGCCTCCGTATCCGTGTGGCGCATGATGACGAGATCCGCGTAGGCGTTAAACATCTCTCCAATATCGGAAAGCGATTCCCCTTTCGCCTGGCCAGTGGTGCGACCGTCTGCAATCGAGATGACCTTTCCATCGAGCCTGAGGATCGCACTTTCAAAACTGGTCCGGGTGCGAGTGGATGCTTCGAAGAACGCCGTCACCGCAATTTTCCCGTCGAGAGGGTGGTAGGGCCAGATTTCGATTTTCTCCAGGATCGCCGCCAGTTTACAGAGTTCGACCACTTGGTTGAAGGTGAACTGTCCGGCTTCGAGAATATTTTGACCGTCCAATTCCGCCAAGGTTTCGAGGCTGACCGGATTGTTGATGAAAAGGCCGGAAGGTTCCGGTCGGATCGCGTCGGAGCCTTCCGGAGGTTCGATATTCGGGATGATTTGGTTTTCGCGAAGGGGAGTTTCTGGATGCGGTTCCATGGCGGGTTCTTGGCAGTTGTTTCTAGAACGAAGGTGTTTCACCACAAGGTGCCTTTGATCCAATCCCGGACGAGGAGCAGGATCAGGGCCAACGCCCCGGCGGCTGTCCAAACGAGGGCGAGAGTGATCAGGAATTGGAGGAAGGCTGGCGAAAACATCGGAAGATTTCGGGGAGGTTAGGAAGCAGTAGTCTGGAATTGAGGAATGGGAGATGGTGCCCAGAACCGTGCTACGATCGTGAAGAGCATGGAGACACCAGCCCCGACGAGCGAGGCCGTGAACCAGCCTAAGGTGAAATAGGCGACGACACCCAAGATCGATCCTGCAACGATTCCCAGGATGACAATGGAGCGATTAATTTGCGTCCAATATAACCCCGCGATCACCGGCCAAATCAGACTGCCAACCAGGGGACCTGAAATGAAGAGCGCATTAATGATGGGCCATTTGGGAGCCGCCAGAATCCAGGTAAACACTCCGACGATGATAATGACGCGACCGGCGATTTTGCGAAAATTCTGGTCGTCGAGCGACTTCTTCATCAGTCCCTCATGAACGTCCCGAATCAGCAAATCTGAAGTCGCGGCAAGCAGGGAATCGATCGAAGACGCCATCGAGCAGAAGAGGACGATGAGAATCAAGATACCGGCGATCGCTCCAAAGCCCGCGTTCGCCATTACCGTGGATGCCACGACCGGCCCGACCTGATTCTCGTCCACCACGTTGATTCCCAGAGGCCCGGCGGCAAGGGCAATGAAGCCAGCCGCGATCGGAATGGGAAACCAGAGTATTCCGGAGAGTAAAAACGCTTTCGGCGCGATCGCTTTGCGCATGGCAAAGGCTCGCGACCACCAGACGTTGTTGTGAAAGACCTCGCCGAAGCCAAACAGCATATTGTTAAAGACCGCGAGCAATGCGGCGGGCATGATTACCTTGAGCAGGGAAGGCTGATAGGTCGCGATGTGGGTGTAGGCTTCCGAGAAGTCAATCTGCACCGCAACCAACGCCCCAATGAACACGATTCCGATCAGGATGATCAGGCTCTGGATGAAGTCCGTGCCGATGACCGCGTAAAGGCCTCCGAACAGGGTGTAGAGCACGCAAACCACGAGGATGAGCGACATTCCTTGAAGATACGGAATTCCCGCTAAAACCAGCATCAACTCACCGCCCGCGATCGCCATGCTAACAAGCCAGGAAAGGGAATACAACATCGTGATCACCAAGAAAAGGGCCCAACCGATGCGCCCGTAGCGCAGCCGGAAAAAATCACCGGCGGTCACGCCATTTGGTAAAATCTTTCGAATCCGGATCGCGAAGAAGGCGAAGAGGATGAGCCCAAAGCTAGCCGTCGAGTAGGCGAGCATCCCCCAAACGCCAAGCGTGAGGGCAAACACCGGCGCAAGCATCGTCGTGTTTGAGGTGACCCACGTCGCCATCGCCGTGGCCGAGCCGAGGGACAACCCGACATTGCGGCCCGCCAGCATAAACCCTTCCGAGCTTTGCGCCTTTTTTCCCCAGAAAATCCCTAAACCGACCCAGAGGACGCCCAGAAGAATGACGATCGTCCAGCCCGTCCCTACCGAAATCGAAGTTGCGAGGAGAGTCACGCGGTCGCCTCCTTTCGGCCCGCGTTGAGGTGACCCGCCACGATGGTGACGATGGTCGATCCCACAACGAGGGCTCCCAAGCCGAGCAGGAGAAAGAGTTGGCGGCGCGGGACAAATTCCACGCGGATTTCTAAGGGCGCGGACCATTCCCCTTCGGTTTCGGCACTGAGGTTCCGAATTCGGAAGTAGTGAAGCCCTTCGGGTAATCCGGTCAACACGGATCCCGGATCTCCACCGCGATACCGGACAACGGGCTCGGCAAAATTCGCTTCACCAGCCTGCTGCAATTCCACTTCGGAGCCCTCTTCGATGATCCAAGAGAGTGTCACCGTTCCCCGATCAGAGGTCGTTCCATCGAGGGTTTCCCGGTCTGAAAAATCCAACGCTTGCGCCTTCAATGCTGCCCCGCAGAAAAAAGTAGCGATCGCAAAAACGAGACAACTGGGTAGGGGAAAACGGATGAGGATTCAGGGAATTCTTGCTCCCCAGCCAAACATCCCTCGCCGAGGGATCAAGAAATTTTCGCTGAAAACGTGACATTGGACGGCCGATTTGTCAGGCTCATGGGATGCGTTCCCTCATTCTTTTCCTCACCGCCGTGTTGCTACCCGGTGCCATCCTGGCACAGGCGCAAACCTTCCAGGCTGGCGCGGCCATTGCCGATACCACACCGACACAATGGCCCCAAAATCTGATCGGCGGGTTTACGCCAAAACCGTGTGAAACGGCCCACGATCCTCTCCACGCGCGGGCCTTCGCCTTTCAAAACGGGGATGGCCGGGCGGTGATCTGCACGGTCGATGCCTGCGTCGCGCCGCGCGAGGTTCTGGACGAATGCAAGGCTCGGGCCGCCGAGGTCACCGGCTGGAAGACGTCGGAAATGATGATCTCCTCGACGCACACTCACTCGGCACCCTCACCCAGCGCCAAGACTTACCGAGAGACCTTCATCGAGGGAACTTCCCGGGCGTTGATCGATGCCATTCGTAACCTGAAACCGGCGCAAATCGGCTACGGGGAGGATGCGGTGCCGGAGGAGGTGTTCAATCGGCGCTGGTTTCTGGAAGAGGGCACCATGCCGCCCAACCCCTTTGGCGAATTCGACCAGGTGAAGATGAATCCGAATCGCAACCACATCACCAAACCGGCAGGCCCGACTGATCCGACCGTCGCCGTGCTGGACATTCGCGACGCCCGGAACCGCCCGATCGGGATCTACACGAACTACCCGCTGCACTATATCGGAGCTACCGGCAGCATGGTCTCTGCGGATTATTTTGGCGAGTATGGCCGACTTGTTCACGGTCGCCTGCGGAACGTGGCAGGATTTGTCGCGGCGCTCTCCAACGGAGCGAGTGGCGACATCAACAACATCGATTTCACTGGCACCCGACCGCCGCGTGCGCCCTTCGAGCAGATTCAAATTGTGGCTTCGAAAGTGGCCGACGCGACCTGGCGGGCGACGCGTGAGATCGAGCTGGATGCAAATCCAAAGGTCGCGATGCTCCAGCGCGAGGTCTCGTTGCAAAAGCGAACCGCAAGCGAGGCGGAGATCGAACGAGCCATGCGGATTTTGAAGATGACAGACGCCGAAGTGAAGAAGGCCGAGTTGCCGAGGTTAGCGACGAACTACGCTCAACGCACGATGGGCTACCAAGAGCCGGATCAAACCTACGACGTCCTCATTCAAGTCATCCAACTGGGTGAGATCGCCTTAGTGACGATGCCGTTTGAAGTCCTGGTGGAAATCGGGCTGGAAATCAAAGCGAAGAGCCCGTTCCAGAACACTATCTTCGTCTCCTTAGCCAACGGGGCCTTCGGTTATTTGCCGACTCCCCAACAGCACAAGCTTGGTGGTTATGAAACTTGGCTGGGAACCTGTCGCGTCGGGCCAGATTCGTCCGAAATCCTCACCAAGCATCTGCTGGAGATGTTGGCGGAGCTGCACGGAGAGTGATCATCCGATTCTTTGTTCGGAACGCTGCTTATGAAAACCCCCATCCTCTTCCTTGCTGCGTTGCTCGCGCTCAATCCAGCCTTTGCCCAGGATCCCGACGCCGACACTTCCGTCGCTGGCAACGATCAGGTTGCCGAGATCATCAAAAATTACGGTGGCCGAGGGACGCTCGCAGATGACACGCCGCCGACTCCGGCCGAGGAAGCGGTGACGCAGTTCAAGGTCCGTGAGGGGTTTGAGATTGAGTTGATGGCTTCGGAGCCGGAGGTGACGCAGCCGCTGTTTGCGACTTGGGATTCGCGGGGACGCATGTGGGTGGTGCAGTATCGGCAATACCAGTTTCCCGCCGGGCTCAAGATCGTGCGCTATGATCAGCATTTGCGCGCCGTCTTCGACAAGGTGCCGGAGCCGCCGCCACATGGGCCGAAGGGGGCTGACAAGATCACGGTGTTTGAAGACACCGATGGGGATGGCTATTTCGACACGCATAAGGATGTGATCACTGGACTGAATATCGCCACGTCGGTTCAGATCGGTCGCGGTGGGATTTGGGTGCTCCAGCCGCCCTACCTGCTTTTTTACCCGGATGCCGATCGTGATGATGTGCCGGATTCCGATCCGGAAGTGCATTTGTCAGGGTTTGGATTGGAGGACACGCATGCGGTGGCCAATAGCCTGACCTGGGGACCGGATGGATGGCTTTACGGTGTCAACGGAAGCACGACGACGGGCAATGTCAGCAGCGAAGTGACCAAGAACGTGCGGTGGGAAGGCCAGTGCGTATGGCGCTATCATCCGGATACCAAGGTTTTCGAAATCTATGCAGAGGGTGGGGGAAATACGTTTAGTCTGGAGATTGATGCGAAAGGTCGCGTTTTCTCCGGGACGAACAACGGGAGCACCCGTGGGATGTATTATCCACAAGGGAGCTATGGCAAGAAAGGGTGGGGGAAACATGGGCCGCTAACAAACCCCTATGCGTTTGGGTATTTTGAGCACATGCGGCATGAGGGCGACAATCGGCGCTTTGCTCAGGCGTTTTGTATTTATGAAGGCGGCTTGTATCCGGAAGAATACGACGGCGCGATCGTGGCGCCGAATTCCCTGCATAATGTGGTTTGGATGAGTAAACGCCTGCGGGACACCTCGACCTATCGGACGGTGGACGCGGAGCCGCTGGTGCAGACGGAGGATCGGTGGTTTCGACCGGTGTGGTGTGGGGTGGGGCCGGATGGTTGTGTCTACATTGCCGATTGGTATGACACGCGCTTGAGTCACGTGCGGCCGGTGGATGATTGGCACAAGAGCAGTGGGCGAATTTACCGGGTGAAGCCGGTGGGGACGGAGCCGAAGTGGGAGGGGGGAGATTTGGGTCGATTAGACTTTGAAAATGGCAATCTCAAAGTGGGCCTTCGAATGCTAAGGAAACATCCCAACAAGTGGGCTCGCCAGCGAATGGTGCTGGAGTGGCAGTGGAAGCTAGGCAAATCGCCTACGAGAATCCCCATGGCGTTAGTCGAGCCCGGTGGTTCGGCTGAGAATCACTTGGAATGGTATTGGGCGCTCCACACGGGCAATTTCGCAACTTTTTTGGAGGAACGAGAATTCAGGATGCTGGAACATAGTGACCCGAGTGTTCGGGGATGGGGTGTTCGTTTTCGTGGAGATAGCTTTTCTCAAGAGATGGACCTGTCAGTCTTATCTGACCTTGCCCGGACCGAACCCGACGTCCAAGTCCGCTCCCAACTCGCCTCCACCGCGAAACGCCTCTCGTCCGAAGCCGCGCTGCCAATCATCGAACAACTCCTCCGCCGCAGCGAAGACCTGGAAGACCTCCACATGCCGCTCATGATTTGGTGGGCGCTGGAGGCGCATGCGGAGACCGGCCGCGAGGGCGTCATCGCGATGCTGAGCAATCCGGAAATTTGGAAGCTCCCGATGTTGCGCGACCACATCGCCGCTCGTCTCATGCAACGCTACGCGATGGCGGGAGGCGACGAGAATCTGGCGACGGCGGCGAAGTTGATCGAACTGGCACCGGACGATGAAGTTCGCTCCGAACTGATGGTGGGATTGAGCCGGGCCTATGAAGGGTTGCCCCTGCCGAAGCTGCCGGATTCGCTTTCCGCCGCGCTCGCGGAGTTCCAGAAATCGCAGGGAAGTTCGCCGCTTCTCCTTAAGCTCCGCCAAGGGGATGAGACCGCGTTGCCCGACGCGATCAAAGCCGTTGCCAGCTCCGGGACCAATTTGGTCGAGCGTCTTGAATTGGCAAAAGCGCTTGGTGAATCTGGTGACTCGAAGGCCTTGGCTCCATTGCTCAAGCTGATCACTTACGATTCCGAGCACGCCTTGCAGCGCGTCGCGATGCGGGCCGCCGCGAATTTCGATGACGAACGCGTCGTCAAAACGATCTTGGGAAGCTACAACTCGCGAATCAGCAACGAGCACGATGTCCGTGGAACCGCGAACCGGGTACTCGCGAGTCGACCGACTTGGGCCAAGTTGTTCCTCGATCAAATCGATACCTGGCATATTCGCGCGACCGAAGTTCAACCTGACGTGGTTCAGCAACTGAGAATCTTCGACGAACCGGAGATCGCCGCCTTGGTCGAAAAACACTTCGGCAAAGCTGGAGTCGTTTCATCACCCGAAAAACTCGCGGAGATGACTCGGATCAAAGCCGCGTTAGCTGGAAAGAGCGGAGTTGCCGAAGCCGGTCGCGAAATCTACACCCAGCGCTGCGCCGCCTGCCACCAACTCTTTGCCGAAGGAGGGGCGATTGGACCGGACTTGACCGGTTACGAACGCGGAAACCTCGATTTCTGGCTCCCCGGCATCCTCGATCCCAGTCTGGAGATCCGAGAAGGTTATCAAACCTATGTCGCGCGCCTCAATGACGGCCGAATCCTCACCGGAATGATGGCTGCGCAAGAACCGCAAACGATCACCCTCCGTGACGCTGCCAATCAAACCACCGTGGTCAGCCGAGCCGACGTCGCAAATCTCCAAGCCATCCCCATGTCGCTGATGCCGGAGGGTTTGCTCGCGGGATTGAGCGATGAGGCACTGGCAGATTTGTTCGCATATCTGTCACTCGCCGCAAACTAAGAACATCATGAAAATCCTCCTACTGGCTTCTATCAGCTTGGCGGTTTCTAGCTTCGCTGCGGATTGGCAATCGCAGGCTCCACGTGAAGAGATTGCGCCAAGGTTTTCTCGGAACGGCGATGAACTGATCATTCAGTCCAGCGATCGCGAAGGCGAGAACGGTTTCTGGGAGCGGAGCTTTCCGGTGGAAGGCGGAACGTGGGTTCGGTTTTCGGCCCTGAAACTGGGGGAGAATCTGGACTCTTCTCGTCGGAGCGCGATGGTGCGGCTGGAGTTTCTGGATGGGGCAGGCAAGATGGTGCCGCTTCAAGAGGAAAGCGTGACGCGCTATTTCAACCGACCGGGAACGCCGCTTTCGCGTCCGGAGTTTCCCCGCGATCAAGGCGAAACGGAAGACGACTGGATGCAAGTTCAGGATCTCTATCTGGTTCCTGAGAACGCAACTCAGGCGAAGGTTCAGCTACATCTGCGCTGGGCACCGAATGGGAAAGTGACTTGGAAAAGCGTCGGTTTAACCGAGGTGCAACCGCCCAAGCAGCGAACCGCGCGTTTAGCAGCCGTTCATCTTAGTCCGAGAAGTAAAGAGTCGCCCGAGGCCAATTTGCGTCTCTATGAACCGCTGATCGCTCAAGCTGCGGAGCAAGATGCGGATCTGGTTTGCCTTGGCGAATGCATCACGATCGTGGGGTTGGGCCTGGATTTTGCGGACGTTGCCGAGCCTGTTCCCGGACCATCGACCGAATACCTGGGAAAACTCGCCAAGCAGCACGACCTCTACCTCGTCGCCGGATTGGTCGAACGAGACGCGCATCTGATTTACAATGTGGCGGTTTTGATCGGGCCGGACGGTGAAGTGGCCGGCAAGTACCGAAAAGTGACCTTGCCTCGGGAAGAGATCGCGAAAGGAATTTGCCCGGGAACGGACTATCCGGTCTTCGAAACGCGGTTTGGAAAAGTGGGGATGATGGTTTGTTATGACGTGTTTTTTCCAGAAGTCGCGCGAAAACTGGCGATGAATGGCGCGGAGGTCATTGCCATGCCGATCTGGGGAGGGAATCCGCTTTTGGCTCAGGCGCGGGCCTGCGAGAACCACGTTTATCTCGTGACCAGCACTTACACGAGTCATGAAGATGACTGGATGAAAACGGGAATTTGGGACCGGGAAGGGCGGCTTGTGAAACAGGCAGATGAGTGGGGCAGTGTCGTGGTTCAGGAAGTCAATTTGAACCAGAGGACGCTTTGGCGATTTCTGGGAGATTTTCAGGCCAGAATCGCCCGCGAAAGCCCCGTTTGGGAGGCTGAATGAGCCTTTAATGGTGTATCTGTTGACGCAACCAGAGAAATCTCGCCTTGCAAAGTCACTCGCCCGGTAAATGGATACCGTTCTAACTTATTATCAGCCTCAGGCCTTATCCATGGAACGTAGAGTCGTCATCACCGGTATCGGAGTCATTTCCCCGATCGGAAACCAATTAGAACCTTTTTGGGAGTCCATCAAAGAGGGCCGCAGCGGTATCCGCGCCCTCCAATCAATCAATACGGACGACTATCAATGCAAGATTGGTGGCGAAGTCGTCGATTTCGAGCCGAAAGACTTCTTTAACAACCCCAAGGATGCGAAACGGGCAGACCGGTTCACGCAGCTGGCGATGGCGGCTTCGAAAATGGCCGTGGAGCATTCCGGCATCGATTTCGACAAGCAGGATCGCAACCGGATCGGGGTGATGGTAGGCTCCGGGATTGGCGGACTCGATACGCTCGAACGTAACCACACCATTTTGATCCAGAAACACCCTTCGCGGGTTTCTCCGTTCGTCATTCCGATGATGATCACAAATATCGCCAGTGGCATGATCTCGATGGATCTCCAGGTGTTCGGTCCCAATATGTGCATCGTCACGGCCTGCACCACGGCCAACAACAACATTGGCGAGGCTTGGCGGATCATTAAGTTTGGCGATGCCGACGCGTTTGTCGCGGGCGGTTCAGAAGCCTCCATTTCCCCATTGGGATTGTCCGGCTTTGGGAACATGAAAGCACTTTGCTCGAATCGAAATGACGAACCTGAGGTGGCTTCGCGACCGTTCGATGTGGATCGCAGCGGATTCATCATGGGCGAAGGCGCAGGGTGCGTCATGCTCGAAGAACTGGAACACGCCAAGGCCCGGGGAGCCAATATTCTCTGTGAACTGGCGGGTTACGGTGTGAGTGCCGATGCCTATCACATGAGCGCGCCCCATCCGGAAGGCGTTGGGGCCAGCCTTTGCATGGAGAACGCAATTCGCCACGCCAAGCTCAATCCGGAAGAGATTGATTACGCCAATGCTCATGGAACATCGACTCCGCTCGGAGACATTTGCGAGACGAAGGCGATCAAGCGCACCTTTGGCGATCATGCCAAGAACGGCCTCTTGGTTTCGTCGACCAAATCGATGACGGGGCACCTGCTCGGAGCGGCGGGCGGCGTCGAACTGGCAGCCTGCATCATGGCGATTCGCGACGGAGTCGTTCCTCCGACGATCAATTTGGACAATCCGGATCCGGAATGCGATCTCGACTACGTGCCTCACGAAGCGCGTGAGAAAAAGATCACCACCGCAATCAGTAATTCCTTCGGATTCGGTGGGCATAACGCCTCCTTGGTGGTGACGAAATTCGAAGGCTAGAAGGCCGCGATTTCCCCTTTTTTACGATGAAACCCCTCCTCATTCTCCTTGGTGCGTCACTGGCGCTCACGCTGTCAGCTTCCGCCGATTGGTGGCAATTCCGAGGCCCCGGCAGCGCGGGTGTCGCTGAAGGCGAAGGACCGGCGGAGTTTCGCGAGGATGAATCGATTTCCTGGAAACGGGAGCTCCCGGGGCGCGGGCTCGGTTGTCCGATCGTCATTGGTGACAAGGTGGTGGTAACGGCCGCCAGCGGGCCGAATCAGAACCTGCTCCACATCATCTGTTATCAGGCCGAAGGTGGTGAATTGCTCTGGGAACGCCGCTTTTGGGCCACTGGGCGAACCATGACCCACCAGAAAACGAACGTCGCCGCCCCTAGCCCCTGTAGCGATGGCGACAGGATTTACGCGCAGTATTCGTCCAACGATGTGATTTGTCTGGATCTTGAGGGAAATCTTCAGTGGCTTCGTGGGCTGACTTACGACTACCCGAACGCGAGCAATAGCCTGGGCATGGCGCAGTCTCCCATCGTCACCGGTGGGGCTCTGATTGTGCAGAGTGAAAATGACAGCGAAAGCTTCGCCGTGGGACTGGACATCGCGTCCGGTGAGAATCTCTGGCGGAAAATGCGCCCGAAAGCTGCCAACTGGACGTCGCCTGTTCCGTTGGCAGAGGGAGTGGTCGCCCTGCAATCGACCAAAGGAATTCTCGCGATCGTCCCTACCACCGGGAGTGAACTCTGGAGCTATGATGATGGAGCTTCACCCACGCCCAGTTCCGTGGTGGATCAGGATGGGGTGCTTTATGTTCCGTCGAATGGGATTACCGCGCTTCGGCCCGTCGAGCAGGGCGGGCCACCTGAGCAACTCTGGCGCAATGCCCAGTTGGGGCCAGGCACGGGCAGTCCGGTGATCGTCGGAGATCGGCTGATTTCGGTGAAGGGGAGTTTTGTTGCGGCTGCGGACAAGGCCACGGGCGAAGAACTCTGGAAGATTCGGGTAGATGGGCCGTTCAGCTCGTCTCCGGTCGTGGATTCCGCCGGCCGCGTCTATCAGTTTAACGAGCAAGGCCGCGGCGTCATCATCGATCCGAGCGGGGAAGAAGGTAAGATTACCAGCCAGATAGAGCTTGGTGAAATGATCCTCGCCACTCCCGCCATTTCTGATGGTGCGGTCTACATCCGCAGCGATGGCTTCCTTTGGAAACTGAAGTAGGCCGCCGCCGATCTCATTTGAGGTCTCCGATCAGCATGATCGATCCCAGGCTCCAGGTGTGGGGGCCGTATTTTTCCGGCTCTGCGTCAAAGGCGCTCTTGTATTGGTCAAAGAGGATGGATCGCTTATCGATCCGGGTGGGGGTCAATGTGATCGTCACGTGGTGGATTCCCGGTGCTAGGTCCTTGCCAGGATAGAAGATCGACATGCGGTGGCTTTTGCAATGGGGATCGAAGCGATTGTGGATTTGCGGCTCCAAGTCATCCACCTGAACTTCCAGTATTCCGCAGTCCGGTCCCACGATGTCAAACAAGGCGACACTGGTTCCTTCGAACTGAAAATGAAGCTGTGCCCCCGGAGTTTGGGCCTGGTGGACGACCGGCATGCTGCGAGCGAACCATTTTCCGACAGCGTGATCGTCCGGCCATGTCGTCCAGTCTCCCTTCAACATATCGGGTTGGATTGGCACCATCTTGGCGCGCTCCCAGTTGTCTGGTTGCAACGCTTCGCCCAATTCGTGCGGTCCGGATTTTTGGCTGGATGCCTCGATGGTAGGCCAAGAGCGAGCGATGGCTTCGGAATAAAGTCGATGTCCGGTTTCCACGTGAGGATGGACCCCGTCTGAGGAAAAGACTATTGGCTTGGCCGTGGCAGGGGCAGCCGGTTTCGGAGCTTTGAAGACCAACTCGCCTGCGGATTCCAGGCGAGCAACTTCCACTCCGAAGTGGATCGACGGGATTTCATAGTGGTCGGCCAGCTCTTCCATCGCGCTCGCCGCCCGGGGCATCTTCCCAGCTTTCAGGTCGGGAAGCATTTTCTCGGTTAAGGTATAAACGTAGCAGATATCGATCAATGGATTCGCCGCCCAAGTTTGCCGGACGATTCCTTCCATCCCCTTCTGGATTCGGTCCGGGGCTGCGCCCCCATCGTTTACCGCAAACTCGACCAAGAGGAGATCCGGCTCATGGCGCAATACATCCTGCCCCAGCCGGAAAACTCCCAAATCGGACCCGGTTCCGCCAATCGCCGCATGAATCTCCTCGATCGTCGAATCCGGATACTGCGTCTGAAGCCACTCCCGCGACTGAACGCGCCATCCTGCTGCGGCCGTGATGCTCCCGCCCAAATAAGCTACTTTGACGGTCTGGCCCGATTCCAGTTTCTCTAAAACATTCGGCAACCCGCCCCGGGGCTGGCACTCGACGGCTTCACGGAGCGGGAAGGCATCTTCACTTTGCAGGGGCGGAGCAAGAAAAAGGGCGACGAAGAGAAGTCGGGTGTATTTGATCATGGGGCGATGACCACGGTAGGAGGCAAATTGCAGGTAGCAAGCTGGCGATTCCGCGCAACGTTGGTTGAATGCGCCTACGACTCTTCCTCGCCTTTTTCGTTGCTCTCATGCCCGGCTTGGATCCCGCGTTTGGAGAAGAACCCGCTAACGTCCGCGTCGAAAATGTCCGTCGGGTCTTTCACAATGGTGAACACAACGCCTTTACCGATCTGATCCGCTGGCAAGGTAAGTTCTGGCTCACGTTTCGGAGCTGTCCCGACGGCCACATGGTCCATCCCACCGCTTCGATTCTTGTGCTTCGGAGCGAAGATTGCCAAACGTGGAAGCAGGTTCACCAGTTTTCCGTGCCCCTGCGCGATACCCGCGATCCGCATTTCCTCGCCTTTGATGGCAAGCTGTTCATTTACACCGGCACTTGGTATTGCGGCGAATCTTCGCCCCCGCGTGGAGCCTATGACCTTAATCAACATCTCGGATTTGCCGCTTGGACGGCCAATGGGTCATCCTGGGAAGGTCCTCAACAACTCGAAGGGACCTACGGACACTATATTTGGCGGGCTGCTGCCCACGACGGTTCGGCTTATCTCTGCGCTCGCCGGAAAAAAGGCTACTCAGAGGAAGCAAGCGGCACTGGCGGAACCGACATTGTGGAATCTGCGATGCTGGAAAGCCAAGACGGTCTCAACTTTCGGTTCGTCTCCTTGTTTCAGGAAACTCGCGGCAACGAAACCGCCTTTCAGTTTCTCGAAGACGGTTCGATTTTGGCCGTGAGTCGCGCTGGATCAAGCGTAGCGCAACTCGCCAAATCCCAGCCTCCCTTCCAAGTTTGGACACGGCAGGAATTACCGGAATATATCGGCGGGCCGCTTCTCGCGAAGTGGGGCGAACGTTGGATCGTCGGTGGACGCCGCAACACCAGCAACGGCTCGAAAACCACGCTCTATTGGCTCATTGACGATGCTCTCCATCCCTTTGCCGAACTACCGAGTGGTGGGGATAACTCTTATCCTGGGTTTGTTGAGTTGGACGATGGGAGAGGGGTGGTCTCGTGGTATTCCAGCCACGAAAAGAATGACGACGGTAAGACGATCACGGCCATCTATCTCGCGGACCTGAAACTCGAAGATTAGTGCGAGACTACATTCCGCTCAGGCCGAAAAAATTCTTGTTCACCGCGAAGAATGCGCTTCGGTCAAACCATGACCCCACACGTTCCTTTCATCACCATCCTGGCATTCGTGCTGGCTGCCAGCTCCCTCGCCCAAAATGACGATCAACCGAACTTCGTCATCATCTTTACGGACGACCAAGGGTACGGAGACCTGGGCTGTTTCGGTTCGGAAACCATCGCGACTCCTCACATCGATCGCATGGCTGAGGAAGGGCGGCGGTTCACCAGTTTCATGGTCGCTTCGCCCGTTTGCACGCCATCGCGGGCGGCGTTATTGACCGGCTCCTATCCCAAGCGTGTCGGCATGCATCAACACGTTCTGTTCCCCTCTTCGACCAAGGGACTCAATCCGGAAGAACACACCATTGCCGATCACCTCAAAGCGCAGGGCTACGCCACCGCCTGCTTCGGGAAGTGGCACCTCGGGCATCACCCGGAGGTCTTGCCGCGCCAGAACGGGTTCGATGTTTACTACGGCATTCCCTACTCCAACGACATGAATCATCCGGACAACAAAGGGAAACCCAAAGGGGGCCCCGACGGCATGGACATTCTCTGGGCCGATCCGGAATCAACCCTGACGAAGTGGAATACCCCTTTGATCGAGAACGAGGAAATCGTGGAATTACCGGTCGATCAACGCACGATTACTCGCCGCTGCACGGATCGGGCCGTTTCGTTTATTACGGAAAACAAGGATCGGCCCTTCTTTGTCTATCTACCGCACTCCATGCCGCACATTCCGCTCTACGTGCCAGAAGACGCCTATGATCCTGATCCGAAGAACGCTTACAAATGCACCATCGAGCACATCGACGCCGAAGTCGGCCGAGTGATGGACACGATTCGCGAATTAGGGCTCTCGGAGAAAACCATCGTGATCTACACCACCGACAATGGACCTTGGCTGAGCTTCAAGAATCACGGTGGTTCAGCGGGTCCGCTTCGCGACGGCAAAGGAACCACCTTCGAAGGCGGTCAACGCGTCCCCTGCGTGATGTGGGGACCCGGGCGAATCCCCGCAGGCACCGTTTGCAACGAGCTGATGGGCACGATCGATCTTCTCCCGACCATCGCTGCTCTTACGGGAAGCAAACTACCCGCTGACCGGAAAATCGACGGACTCAACGCCGCCAACTTGCTGACCGATGACGGCGCGAAGTCACCGCGAACCGAGTTTGTCCACTATACCTCCCGAGGCGATTTGGAAGGCATTCGTCAAGGCAAGTGGAAGCTTCTGGTCAAAACCCCACAGCGCCAACGCGGCCAACAAGCCGCCAACCCCAAGCAACCCGAGCCCGAGATTCTGCTCTTCGACCTGCTCGCGGACGTCGGCGAACAAACCAACCTCGCTAAAGCCCATCCCGAAGTCGTCGACTCGCTGAAGAAGCGGATGGTCGAGTTAGACGCGGAAATTGAAGCGAACGCTCGGGGTCCTTGGGTGAAGAATTAACAGGGTGGTTCGAAAACTGGAACGGACGAGCAATCAGTTTTCAAATGAACGCACTCTAGCTTTTGACTCGCAGCGCATCGAGTAAAACCTGCCGAGCGATCCGCGTCTTGCCGGCTTCATCGCGAATCTCCAAATGAACGGTGGAGGTATCCCAATCCACCTCGATCACGCCATAGTTCGGCAAGTGATAGGTTGTTTGTGGGGCCTGGATCGTGCGATACCGATTCTCGGTCGGTGTTCCGCGTGGGTGCACTTGATTCAGTGCGCTCGACGTCAGGTCAATCAGCGAATACGGAACTCCCTCGGTTTGGATGGATAAATCAGCCCAATGCCGATCACCGCTTACAAAGATCACCCCATTCGCCTTTGTTTTCGTGATCAAATCGATCATCCGCTGTCGCTCGCTCGGTAAATTCGACCACGTCTCCTGACCTACGGCCTCCGCGATGAACTGGATCCCCGTCGCCAGGATTCGTAGTGCCGCAGGCTTGCGGAATTCCGATTCCAACCAAGCCCATTGCGCTTCGCCCAGCATCGGAATCGCAGGATTCGCGTCAGGATAATACGGGCCGCCCACCCGGCGTTCCCCCGTCTTTAGCTCCCCACGAAAATATCGGCAATCCAGCAAGATCACCTGAACCCGTTTTCCCTCAGGTCCCATCCTCACCGAATCATAAATTCCCTCTCTCCGGCGACGCGGCGAATCCGGTGCTTCGCCCCAAAAATCCAGAAAAACCCGCTGCGCCTTCGCTTTGTGGGGATAGTCCGATCCTGCATCATTCTTCCCAAAGTCGTGGTCATCCCAAATCGCCATCATTGGACAACTCGCCCGCAGCAGCGAGAAACCCGGATCTTGATTCAACCGCGCATATGTTGCCCGCATCACCGCCATGTCATCGGTATCGGCATAAACGTTGTCGCCGAGAAACAGGAACAAATCCGGCTCCTCCGCCAGAATCGTCCGAAAAATCGGCATCGGTTGCTCCTGCTTGATGCAAGAGCCGAAGTGGATTCGGGTGAGAGGCGTTTCGGCAAACAAGCCGACAACCGCCAGCAACCAAAACGAGGTGATTCGAGCGAAGTTCATCGGCAAAGTCTGGAGCAAAATCCCGAAGTCCGCAACGGTCCGAACGGTGGTCAAGAGACGCTCGAAGAAATTTGTCCGGGCGCTTTGGTTTTGCGTCGTGGAATTTGACGAGCGGTATCTCTGGGGCTGATTGCGGTTTGGAATTCTGGGTATTGCCCTGCTTGAGCAGTCGCTCCGCGACGCATGGCTCGAATCCTCGGTTTTCCGTGGGTTGAGGAACCCACGGCTATCATGAACGGTCGCTACGCGACGCCGACGGATTCCACCGGTCCCGTTTTCTAGTGTATCCCGTCCAGCAGACTGTGCCTTACGGATGCCGAATTTTCCACCAGTTCAAGGCGCGAGGAAAGAGCGAAGCGAGCTTCGTGACTGACGAGCAACGCAGAAATGGTGGGAAAAGCGGTATCCATTCGAACCTGACCGCGCAGCGGCAAAAATATCAGAACTTCTAAAAGTACCGGAAGGTGCAGTCCGTTGGACGGGATACACTAGGGGCGTCTGAGTAGCCGATTTCATGATCCCTGCGTTTTGGTTGTCGTCACCTCCGGAGAATGGCCAATCCCTTCCGAAAGGAGTACCACGAGATCTCGTGACTTGCGAAATGCTGGGTTGGCGTTTTTTCTTCGGCGTAATTGTTTTCGCCATGTCTGTGACTTCCCCAAACCCCTTTTCCTGGTCCCTCTGCCTCATCGGTAGCCTCGCGCTGATCCTTGCCCCGAACTTGAAAGGAGAGACGGCTTCGTTCGAGACGACGATTCAGCCGTTTCTCTCGGAATATTGCATTCGCTGTCACGGGGAAGAGAAGCAGAAAGGGGATTTCCGGATCGATACGCTGTCTCATGATTTTCAGGATGGGCATGATACGGAGCTTTGGTTTGAGATCATCACGCGGATTGGGGCGGGAGAGATGCCGCCGGAGGATGAGGAGCAGCCGGATCCGGATCATGCGGACCAGATCGTGGAATGGCTCGCGACCAGCATCAAGGACGGGAAGGCGGCGCGAATGGCGCGGCGGGCCCCGGTGGCTCATTATCGGCTGAGCCGGGAGGAATATGCTTACACGATCTATGATCTGCTGGGGGTTCACTATGATCCCAAGGCACCGGGGGCGTTTACGGAAGACCCGGATTGGCATGGGTTTGAGCGGATTGGTTCAGAGCTGTCCCTTTCCCCGTCTCACGTCGAAAAGTACCTGAGGGCGGCGGACGAAATTTTGGATCAGGCGTTTCCGGACAGCGAACCCCGGCAGTTGAAGACGCGGCGGGATGCGCTGGAAATGGATTGGCACAATCGGAACAAGCGCGAGGCGTTGGAGGAGCTGGGAGTGGCAGCGGATCAGGTTCGGCTGCTGGTTTGGCCGGGGCATCAGTTGACCTATTTTCGGCCAGATGGAGGTCACCGGCAGGCGGCGGGGCTGTATCGTGCTCGGCTTCAAGTGAGCGGGCTAGCACCGGAGGGAAGTCGGCCGCCGCATCTGACGCTTTACTCGAAGAAGCTGGATCGGATGATCTTTGAGGCGGATGTGTTGGCTCCGGAAGACGAACCGGTGGTGCTGGAGTTCGAGACGTTCATCCCGGAGGGCAATGTGGATATTTCCATCAACAATGCGGTGCCGGGGCCTTCGAACTCGGGACGCTCGGGGCGTCAATCCGGCTTTGTCTTTACCAGTCTGGATGACCCGAAGGCTCGCGCTCCGTGGCAGCGAAAGATGACGGATGACGAGGGGAACCCGCTCTATCCGTTTTTGATCGTGGATTGGATCGAGTGGGAGGGGCCGATCACGAAGTCTGAGGATCTGGTGAAGCGGGAAGGGCTCTTTCCGGAGAACACGGTGACGGGGGCGGCGTTGTCAGCTTATCTGGAACGATTCGCGGAACGGGCCTGGCGGCGCCCCGTGACCGAGCAGGAGGTTGCGCGTTACCAGACGGTGGTGGAAAGCCAACTGACGGCCGGAGCAAATTTCCGAACGGCCTAT
Organism: uncultured Verrucomicrobiales bacterium; assembly: GCA_964351855.1. Classification (GTDB taxonomy): domain Bacteria; phylum Verrucomicrobiota; class Verrucomicrobiia; order Verrucomicrobiales; family DEV007; genus JBCDHN01. The sequence continues at coordinate 42,555 of CAYGQD010000003.1, read as the reverse complement.
AAGGCGGGGCTGCTCGGCATTCTCGCTTCGAAGAACTTCACCTATCTGGCCGAAGGAACGCCTGGGGAGAATCGCGCTCAGCTGGACAGTTGGGAGCTGGCCTCTCGGCTCTCCTATTTCCTCTGGAGTTCGCAACCGGATGATGAATTACGGAGTGCGTCGCAGGCCGGGACGTTAGGCGATCCCGAGGTGCTGCGATCTCATCTGGCCAGGATGATGGCGGACGGGAAGATCGAGCGGTTTCTCGATTCGTTCCCGAAGCAATGGCTCCAACTGAAGAAGGTGGGGATGTTTCCACCGGATGAGAAGCTCTACCCGGATTACGATGGATGGTTAGAGACGAGCATGATCTCTGAGACGACCGAATATTTTGCCGAGGTCTTTCGCCAGAACCTTTCGATCGGGCAGTTCCTTGATTCCGACTGGACGATGCTGAACCCACGGCTGGCGGGGCACTACGGACTGCCGATTCCGCCGGAGCCGGGCTTTCAGCGGGTTTCGCTGCGATCGGAGGACAATCGTGGAGGCATTTTGACCCATGGGGCGGTGCTCTCGCTGACTTCGGACGGGACGCGGCATCGTCCGGTTCACCGGGGAGTCTGGGTTTCCGAAGCGATCTTTGGGAAGACGCCGCCTCCCCCTCCGCCAAATGTCGATGCGATTCAGCCGAACCCGGTCAACGAGCCCAAGGCGACGATTCGGATGAAGCTGGAGGCGCACAAGGCCGATCCAAATTGCGCAAGTTGCCATGCAAAGATCGACCCACTCGGGCTCGCCTTCGACAACTACGACGCGATCGGGCGTTGGCGGACCGAAGAAATCGTCCAGAGTGGATTGGGTGCGAATCCCAAGGTGGATGCGAGCGGCGTTTTCCCAGATGGGCGGACCTACCAGAACCCGGCTGAGTTCAAACAACTACTCGCGGCGGACATCGACTCCTTTGCCTTTGCCCTGACCGACAAGCTGGCGACGTATGCACTGCGGCGAGCAATGACGGTCGATGATCGCGATCAGATCGCCGAAATCGCAGCCCAATCGAAAGCGGACGGCTACGGCCTCCAGACCTTGCTCGAAGCACTGGTGCGGTCTGACCTCTTCCAAAAACGCTAACCTTTAACCTACCCAGAAATCCCACGATGAATATCCAATCCCAGAAATGGCTCTTGAGCCGACGTCACCTCCTCCGGGGGCTGGGCGTTTCCATCGCACTTCCCATGCTCGACTGCATGCGTCCTCTCCGCGCAGCCGGTGGAGCCACGCCAAAAGCCAAGCGTGGCGTATTCGTCTATCTGCCGAACGGGGTCAACACCCTGGAATATCAGATTCTCGAAACTGGTCCCGATTACCAGTTCAGCAAGAGCCTGAAACCGCTGGAGCGGCATCGCGCCAATATCACGCCCATCTCCGGTCTTCACCATCCGCACGGGATCGGCCATCATCACGGCTGTCAAAGCATCTGGCTGACAGGGGCGGAAATGGGACAGGGGAAGCGCAACAGCGTATCGCTGGATCAACTCATCGCGGAACAGACCGCGCCGCATACTCGCTTCTCCTCGCTGGAACTGAGCAACACCGGAAGATCGCTCTCCTACAATCGCGATGGAATCACGCTTCCGGCGGAGACGAAGCCCGCCGAGGTGTTTCGTCGTCTCTTTGAGGTGCCGGACGGCGGCATCGAAGAAGAGCGTGCTGGTTTGCAGCGCCGTGGCAGCGTCCTGGATGCGGTTTTGGACGAAGCACGGGATCTCGATCGCAAGATGGGGACCGAAGATCGCACCCGCTTGGATCAGTATTTGACGTCGGTCCGCGAAGTCGAGATTCGCACGGAGCGGGCTGATCGCTGGCTGGACATTTCCCGCCCCGAGATTTCCGAAGCCGACCGGAAGCGCATCACCAAGGAAGTCAGTCAGAGCGATCCGGGCGACTATTTCCGGACGATGTATGACCTCATGATTCTCGCGTTCGAGACAGACGTCACTCGGGTCATCACCTTTAGCTCGGGCGATGAAGGGAAAGGCCTGCCGATACCTGAGCTGGGGATCAACCAAACACGTCACGCGCTTTCCCACCACAATGGCGATGCCGAGCAACTGGCCCGACTCACGCAAAGCGATGCGTTCAACTTCGAGCAGTTTGCCTACTTCCTGGATCGGCTCGCGGCGGTGGAAGACGCGGATGGGCCCTTGCTGGATTCGACGATCGCGCTCTACGGCAGCGGGATGGCCTACGGGCACAGCCACGGAAACGCGAATCTGCCGACAATCGTAGCGGGCGGGCACAAGCTCGGCTTGAAGCATGGCCACCACATCGACTTCAACGTGGGACACTTCGATGGATACGATGTCGCTGAGGACGGAACGATTCGCACGACGCACTACGGCGTCTGTTCCCGACCGGTCAATGACGAGGCGCTGCTGAGCAATCTCCTCGTGACCTTGGCCCAAAAACTGGACGTGGAAGCGGAATCGTTTGCGGATAGCTTGGGAACCCTTTCGGAAATCGAAGCTTAAGCTGATGCGATTACTCCTCTCTATCTTCGCCACGCTGCCTCTCCTTGCTCCAGCGCTGCTGTGGGCCGACCCGGATCCGAGAATCGCTTTCGATCATGCCTTTCCGGATGCGGATGCTGATACCTACTATGCAGGCGAGCTGATCTTGGTCGAGCATGTCAATCGACGGGGAATTCTCCGGCTCGATCGCGACGGAATGATCAACAAGTATCACTGGGATCTGCCGCATGAGTTTCAGATGTTACCTTATGCTTCGATCACCTATCGCGGCGCAGTGACGGAGTTGAGAGACGTTCCTCTTGGCACTCACCTCCACGGCTTGTTCTATTTAGGGCCGGAAGGCGACTACGAGGTCAAACCTCCGGTTTCCGGTTACGCCGCCGGGAATATGACCAAGCCGGATCTGCGCTCGGTTGTTTCACAGTTCTCCCGCGTTTTGCGCCTGGAAGACGACTTCAGCTATTTTCTTCGCCATGGCGTAGGGTGGAAAATCGCGGCTCTGGGAGAAGACGAAACGCTGACAGCCGAGTTGGTTCACTTGGAAAATGGGGAGTCGGCGACCGAACTGGGAGAGACCGTGGGGATGGCTGGCGAGCAAGTGTTTCACCTCGATCAGGGTTGCCGCGTTTGGCAAGGGCGAGTGATCGCCAGTTTGGCCGATCTTGCCGAGGGACAAGTCGTGCAGATGAATCTCGGTCGGGTCAGTTTGCTGGGCTCTCACAAGCGCGATGGGCTCTGCCGGGAAATCTGGATCGACCAGGAAAGTTGGAACGTCGCCACGGAGCAACAGCGCCAGCTCCAAATTGCCTACCAGAAGCGCCGTGGCGTTTCCGCGATGGTGATGAAGACCGAAAGCATGCCGGGCGAAGGCGCACGAGGCCACATGACGGTGCAGCTTCACGCGGGATTGGATCCGGAATTGATTGAAGCGATCAAGGAAGCGAAGAGCGTCGCGGTCTGGGCGGTTGAACCCAGCCTACGAGGCTATGAGAACGACTCCAAGCCGGCCTCGGAGCTGAAGATTCGCGAGATCGACAACCCCGCACCGGGAAGTAGCGGAGTGGAGATTCGGATGCACCTCTACGAGCTGTTGGAAGGCTTCCGCGCCGGGCGCACCGTCCGTATCGCGCCGCGCGATTGGGTGGTGCCGGAGAGACCCCTCGAAGAGCGGCTCTGGCCCCGGGACACGCGCAAGTTCGATGTCGGTCCGCCATCGGCGGCGGGGCGGGATTAGGTTGCCAAAAAGGGATGAATTCGGAACTTTGCGGTCGAAAGTGAGTTCACTCTCGACAGATGTCCGGCCTCCGTTTCCAAACCAAACTCCTGTTCGCGATGATCAGCACCGCCTTGGTGTCGTTCGTGGCGATCGTCGCGGTGACAGAGTTGCGCCTGACGAAGGCGGAAATGGAGAAGTTTTCTGCCTCCTTTGAAGATCAGGTTTCCTACATCCAGACTTCACGAGAAGAGAGGGCTCAAAGCGTCTCCGGCTTCGCGAAACGGCTCGCCGAAAGCGAGATGATTCGGAAGAGCCTTTCCGAAGATCAAAGCGAGGCGAAGTTACCCGACCAGAAACGAATGCTGGAGGTGTTTGCCGGGGCGAGAGAGGACGGCGGAACGACCAGTCCGGGCGAGTCGATCCGGAGGCAAGGAGTTGGCGCGATGGGGCGGGAAACCGGGAAGTCCGGGTTGGGGAGCATGCCGTCGATCGCGATCATGGATCGGGAGGGCCAGATTTCGGTGCTGACGAACCAAACCGGGACGGGGAAGAATCGCGCAGCCCGCCGCAAGTTCAGCCAATCCACTCCGGCCGTGCAGCGGATGTTTGCCGCGTTGGAAGCGGACCCGAATTCGCAGCCGTTCGGGTTTCTTCCGGCCGAATCCTTGCGAGATGCGCCTCCCAAAGACTGGGGGAAAGAGCGAGAAGGCGGAGGCGAGTTTGCCGCTCAGGAAGTCGTCGTCACGCCGGTCTTCGCCCTGGATGGCCCGACAGAGCTGGTCGGAGGTTTGGTCGTCGGCATCACCGCGACGACCATGGCGGAAAAGTTCCTCCTACGTGCCGCGACGGCCAGTGGTGAGGAGGCCAGCATCCATACGGCGATTTATCTGGAAGGCGAAATCTATGGGCGAGAGCTGCCCGAAGGCTTCCGCGAAGATCTTGCCAACGCATTGGCCAAAGAGATCACAGCCCCTCAGCGCGATGATGCGGTTTGCGATATCTCCGCGACCCTCAATGGCGTCCCCTACCAAGTCCACTACTCGCTCCTGAACCGGGGATCGGCCCTGCCTCCCGCCTGGCAGATCGCGATCTTTCCCATGACCGGTCTCAAGACGCAGGTTCGGGAAATCCGCAAGAACGGCGTCATCATTGGCGCGATGACAATTGCCCTGGGAACGGTCTGGGGCCTGATCCTTTCGCGGAGCCTTTCCAGCCCCATTCGCGAGTTGTCTGTTGGAACCCGGGCGGTGCGCGAAGGCAAGTTTGAAACCCGTCTCCCGGTTCGTTCTCGCGATGAACTGGGCCAGTTGACGGAATCGTTCAACACAATGACGGAAGGCCTCGCCCAGCGCGAACAGTATCGCGAGCTCCTTGGCAAAGTCAGCGATGAAACGGTCGCCCAAGCGATGATCGAAGGAACGCTGAATCCGGAGTTAGGCGGTGAGTTAAAAACGGTCTCGATCCTCTTCTGCGACATCCGTGGCTTCACCGCGATGACGGAGCACATGCCGCCTCACGAAGTCATCGCCATGCTGAATGATCATATGACCGCGATGACGGAAATCGTGCGGGAGCATTACGGCTTGGTCGATAAATTCGTCGGGGACGAAATCATGGCCGTGTTCGGCGGAATCAAGAGTTATGGCAATGATGCGGCGAACGCGGCGCGATGCGCGGTCCGGATGATCGAACGTCGGCAGCAACTCAATGCCCAGCTCGCCCACCCGATCAACATCGGAGTGGGAATTGCGACCGGCGAAGTCGTAGCGGGGTGTATGGGATCGACCGACCGGCTCAACTACACCGTGGTCGGCGCACGCGTAAACTTGGCCGCCCGGCTTTGTGGAGCAGCGCAGGCGATGCAGATCGTGATCGACGAGAATACCTTACCTGTTCTTCCCGCAGAATTCCGAGCTACGGCGCTAGAAGGCTTAACGCTGAAAGGATTTTCAGCCACAAACTCAGCGCATCTGCTGGAGGCGATTTCCGAGGAAGCGGCGCTCGAAACGGTTGCATCCTCCTAAACCTGCGCGTTCTCGAGCGGATCTCCTGCCGTCAACGCGTTGCGCGCATTCTCTTCCGCATTCGTCTTCTCCAGGTAATAATCGTATCCGCCCGAATACTTCGTCACGACGCCACCGGAAACGTGGAGAACGCTGGTGGCGAGGTTGCGAATGAAGTGCACGTCGTGAGAGATGAAAACGAGAGTCCCTCCGTAATTCTTCAACGCCAGCACCAGGGCCTCGATCGAGATCAGATCCAGGTGCGTCGTGGGCTCATCCATCAGCAACAGGTTCGGCGGATCGACGAGAAACTTGACCAGGTTCAACCGGCTCTTCTCACCTCCGGAAAGCACCTTACACGGCTTGAACACTTCGTCCTTGCGAAAGAGGAACGAGCCGAGAACGCCCCGCGCTTCATCTTCCTTCATCGCCCCGTTCGCTTCCAGCACCTCCTCCAGAACCGTGTTGTTCGGATTCAGTTGCTCGCTGCGATGCTGGGAAAAATACCCGATCCGGCAGTTGTGCCCGGGCTTGCGGGTCCCGGCTTGAAACTCGACTTCGCCCGCGAGAATTTTGAGCAACGTCGATTTCCCCGCTCCATTTGGCCCCACCAGGACGACCCGATCACTCCGCTCCACCTCGAGATTGAGATCTTTATAGACCTGCGTTGTCCCGTAGGACATATCGATCCCTTCCAAGCTCATAACGCGCTGGCCAGAGCGAGGCGGCTGGGGAAACTGAATCCGAAACACCTTTCGAGGCGGTTTTGGCTTCGGCAGCATATCGATCTTTTCCAACTGCTTGACCCGTGACTGGACCTGGGAAGCTTTGCTCGAAACGGAGCGAAACCGGTCGATGAAATCCTGGACATCCTGAACCTGTTTTTGCTGGTTCTTGTAAGCCGCCAGACGAATCTCGTAGCGCTTCTCCCGCTCGACGACGTAGTCGCTATAGTTTCCTTTGTAGTGGTTCAGCTTCTGGTCCTCGATCTCGGCGACGGATTCCACCACGCCGTCCATGAACTCGCGGTCGTGAGAAATCATGAGGACTGCGCCCGAGTAATTCTTCAAGTGATCGCGAAACCACCACAGGGACATGAGGTCCAGATGGTTCGTCGGCTCATCCAGCATCAGCAACTCTGGCTCCAGCGCTAGCAATCGTGCCAGGTGCGAACGCATGACCCAGCCGCCTGAAAGCTCGCTCGCAGGCCGCTGCCAATCGTGCTCCCGGAAGCCGAGCCCGCGCAGAATCTTCTTCGCCTTTCCTTCCAGAGAGGGGTCGCTCAGCGCATCGTACTTTGTCTGCGCCTCGAAATAGGCGGGCGTTTCCACGTTGCCCTCTTTCTCGTGCTTGCGGAGGATCTTCTCCAGTTCGGCGATCTGCCCCGCCCGTCCCAGTGCAATCTCCAGCGCCGTCTGGTTCTCCACCGGGTCGCACTCTTGAGGCAGAAACCCCGTCGTCGTCCACTCATCGCGTTCGATCTCACCGGAATCGGGATCGTCGGTGCCCAGAATGAGATGAAAGAGCGTCGACTTCCCGGCGCCGTTGGGCCCGACGAGAGCAACCCGTTCGCCGTAGTTAATCGTCAAGTCGGCACCTTCGAACAGAGTTTTGGTCGAAACGGCTTTGGTCAGTTTACGAATCGTCAGCATGCGAGAGCCACCCTAGCCACCTCTGGCAAAAATTCACCCGCTAATCCTGGAGTTCCACGAAGGCTGCAATTCTGTCCACTTTCACTTGCCCTTGCGCATTGCAGGCTCCCCGTCTACGAGCAAGAAGACTCCCCTCCCATGAGCCAAGCGTTCTTTCAGAACCTCCAAAGCTTCTCGGATTTTTCCCAACTGACCGAGGATGCCCACTTCCAGACCGTGCCACCCGGTTGGTCGGTCATCATCACGGACGTGAAGGGCTCCACGGTTGCGATCGAGGCGGGCGCTTACAAAGACGTCAACACGGTGGGGGCTGCGGCCATCGTCGTGGTGCAAAACGCGCTCAAAGGGATGGAGTTCCCCTATGTCTTTGGTGGAGATGGTGCCACGATCCTGATCCCCAGCGATCTCCGGGAAGTCGTCGCGAAGAAACTCGCCGCGCTGAAAAATCTTTCCGCCCGCAATTTTGGCCTCCAGCTCCGGGTTGGGATGGTGGATGTTTCCGAAGTCATGGGGGATGCCCTCACTATCGAAGTGGCCAAGTTCGAGCTCTTTGCTGGCAAATGCGTCGCCGTCTTCCGGGGAGGCGGCCTTTCCCAGGCAGAAAAACTCGTCAAAGAACAGCCGGAAACCTACGAGATCGATTCGATCCAATCGATGGACGTGGATCTAGGAGGCCTCTCTTGTCGCTGGAATGCGATTCCCAATGAGTGTGGCTGTGTCCTCTCCCTCCTCGTTTTGGCCAAGGGAGATCGGGGAAAGCACGTCTATCCCGCGGTCCTCAAAAAGCTCGATGAAGTGCTGGGACGCGGGCTTGAAAAGGCGAATCCGCTCAACCCCAACCTCATGACCTACAAATCCGTCCGCGAAATTCGCCGCGACGAACGACGCTACCATGGACGCCCTTCCCTCGCATGGATGCGCCGCTATCTGGAGATCGTTCTCGCCGTCTTCGTCATTCGACGAAAGGTTCCCATCCCTGCCTTCCAGCCAGAAGTTTATGGCAAGTCCATGCGGGCCCATTCCGACTACCGAAAGTTCGACGACATGCTTCGGATGATCATCGACTGCTCGATCGACCAAGTCGAAGAAATCCGCCGCTACCTCGAAGCCGCCCACCAAGCCGGAGACCTCACATACGGCCTTCACCAGTCCGATGATTCCCTCATGACTTGCTTCGTCGAAGGCATCGGCGACGGCAAGCATATCCACTTCATCGACGGGGGAAACGGCGGATACGCCATGGCCGCGAAGCAGTTGAAAGCGCAGCTGCGGAGCTGAAATTTCACATCCTAGCGCACCCGACCGCAAAGAAGCTTGTGTTTTTTACTGCTTGGCCCGTGAATTTCCACGCCCCTAAGCCCCACCATGAAACGAATCACCACAGCCATTTTCATCCTCATCATCGGCCTCATATTTTCCTCCCGGGCCGAAGAACGACCCAACATTCTCTGGATCACGAGCGAGGATAACAGCATTTCCTGGGTGGGTTGCTATGGCTCAAAGAACGCGGAGACGCCGAATATCGATCAGTTGGCGGCGGAGGGGTTTCGCTACACGCATTGTTTCGACAACGCCGCCGTTTGTGCGCCGACGCGTTCGACCTGGATCACCGGGCATTATGCGATCTCGATCGGCACCCAACCGATGCGCAGTCGCTACGCGATTCCTCATGATCGGATTCCTTACTACCCGGATCAGTTGAAAAAGGCAGGTTACTTTGTGGGGAACGGAGGAAAGACGGATTACAACATCGGGAGCCGTGAAGACAAGGATACGTGGATCGGCGGTGGCTCCTGGCAACAGCGGAATCCTGGCCAGCCGTTTTTCACGATCAAAAACATCGGCGATAGCCACGAAAGCCGCGCCTTTCCCAGTGCGACTCCGCCGAAGCATGATCCGGCGAAGATGGTCCTTCATTCCTACCACCCGGATTTGCCCGAAGTTCGCATGACCTATGCTCGCTACGCTGACGCGGTAGAGAACATGGATCGCAAGGTTGGTCAGGCGATTGCGGAACTGAAGAAGGATGGGCTGTATGAGGATACAATCATTGTTTATTGCTCCGATCATGGCGGCGTGATTGCTCGCAGCAAGCGTTTCCTCTACTCCAGTGGCACGCATTGTCCCCTCATTGTCCGGATTCCGGAGAAGTGGAAGGCTTGGTGGCCCGCAGAAGCGCCGGGAATGACGGTGGATCGGATCGTTAGCTTTGTCGATATGCCAAAGACGTGGCTGAGCTTGGCTGGGGCGGAAGTTCCGGAAGGGTATCAGGGGCGAATTTTCCTCGGGCCTGATACGGAGCCGGCACCGAAGCACCATCTCAGCTTTCGCGAACGCGCCGATGAAGCCTTCGACATGGTTCGGGGAATGCGCGATGAACGCTACGCCTATCTCAAAAACTATATGCCGTGGGCGGCGAACGGGCAGCAGCTCCAATATATGTATAAGATGGAGGCAACCCGGGCTTGGTATCAGCATCACCAGGAAGGGAAAACGGATGCGATTACGGGTCGATTTTTTGAGCCGCGCGTCTCCGAAGAATTCTATGATACGGTGGAGGACTTCGACAACGTCCACAATTTGATCGATGGGGCTGAACACAAAGAGAAGATCGCCGAATTGCGGGCCGCGCTTCGGAAGCGGCAGCTCGAACTCTTCGACTCCGGCCTTCTTCCTGAAACGATGCGCGTCCGTCGTGCCGAGGCCAATGGCATCACGATCTATGAGATGGTTCGCGATCCCGAGCTCTATCCCTTGGAGCGCTACCTCGACCTTTCCGACCTCGCGCTGTCTCGGAACGCGGAGAACCTCGCCGCCTTTGTAGAAGCGATGTCGAATTCGGATGCGGGAATTCGCTACTGGGGAATCTGTGGGTTGTTCCTGTTAGAGAACAACGCCACCTCCGCGATCAAGACCATCGAAGCAGCCCTCCAGGACGATGCTGAAGAAGTGAGAATGATGGCTGCTTGGGCGATGGACAAGTTAGGAAACACCGAGGCCGCCGACACCGCGTTGGATGCGTTGGCGCAAGCGAACCTCACCGACAAGCGACTCTTCGAATGCCTCCTCCGTTGGATGGGACGAGAACCGATGACCCTTTCCGTCGCGAACCGTAGGCCAGCCGCAAAACCAATCGTAGGCCTCATCAAAACCTGGCAGATCATCGGTCCCTTCGACGACAAATCGAGCGACACCCTCGAGTCCTTTGCCCCCGCCTTCGCGGAAGACGCGAGGTGGGCAACGATCGAGAAAGGATTCGAGCCCGATCGAATCGACATCCAGGTCCAGTTGGGCGAGCACGATGATTGTAGCGCATTTGCCCGAAACACGATCGTCTCTCCCAAAGAACAAACGTTGACCCTCAACCTGAAATGCGACGACCTCGCCCGCGCCGTCCTCAATGGCGAATTGGTCGAAGGAAAAGAAGTGACGTTGAAAGAGGGTGAGAACCAACTCGTTCTCAAGCTGATCGATCACAAGAAGGGCTGGCGGTTTTCGTGTTGGCTGACTCAGGGTGGAAAACCGGTAGAAGGGCTAACCTTCAAGACGGATTGAACCACCTCACGAGTTCAACTCCCATCATTCGGCCAACTTCAGCACCGCTGCGATCAGGCCGGGGATGTCGTGTTGCTCAGCTTCGACGGCGACTTTGAGGCCGTTGGCTTTGAGCGTCTTGGTGGTGACGGGGCCGATGGAGGCGATTTTGATGCCTTTTGGTAACGGCACCTTGAGTTCGAGGAAATGCTCGACGGTGGAGGAGCTGGTGAAGGTGATGATGTCGGCTCCTTCTTCGCGGAGGCGATCGATCGCTCCGGTGCGATCTTCAGTCTCGGCGACGGTTCGGTAGGCAATTCCCTCGTCGAGGATGGCGCCTTTGGCGTTGAGGCGGCTGGCGATGACGTCTCGCGCGCTTTCCGGTCGAACCAGGAGCATGCGGAGGTTCTCGATGCTTCCCAGGTTCTCCAAACTGTCCGCCAAGGATTCCGCGACGGCTTCTTCCGGCATCAGATCAACGGCGAAATGATACTCCTTGATCCTGGCTGCGGTGCTGGGACCGATCGCGGCAATCTTCGCCCCGCCGAGTTCGCGAGCGTCATCGTAAATTTTGTAGAAAAGATCGAAGAAGCGCTCCACGCCGTTGGGGCTGGTGAAGATGATCCAGTCGTAGCCGTGCGAGTCCTGGACCAGTTGGCCGAAGGCGAGGAGATCTTGAGGCGGATCGGTCCGGATGGTGGGGAGTTCGATGACGTCGGCTCCGAGGTCGCGGAGCTGGGCGCTAAGAGAGCCGGCTTGCTTCCGGGTTCGGGTCACGACGACGCGCTTTCCGAACAGTGGGCGTTCTTCGAACCAGTTCAGCTCTTTACGCAAATTCACCACGCTGCCGATGACGCAGATGGCGGGTGCTTTGAAGCCGGTGGACTCGACTTGATTCGCGATGTCCGCCAGGGTGCCGATGAGGGTTTCCTGACCGCCAGTGGTGGCCCAGCGGACGAGCCCAACCGGGGTCTCTGTCGCCAACCCTTCCCGAGCGAGCGAATCCGTAATCACGCGAATCCGTTCGACCCCCATGAGCATCACCTTGGTGCCGTCCGCCTGGGCGATTTTCTTGAAATCGAGCGAGGATTCTTCCTTCTCCGGATTTTCGTGACCGGTGAAAATCGTCAGTTGGCTACAGTGATCGCGATGGGTCACGGGAATCCCCGCATAGATCGGGCCGGCGATGGACGAACTGATGCCGGGAACGATTTCGAAGGCGATGCCAGCTTCGCGTAGCTCCTGCGCTTCTTCGCCGCCCCGGCCGAAGATCATGGGATCACCACCTTTCAAGCGGCAGACCGTTTTTCCGGCTTGAGCTTTCTCCACGAGGAGGGCATTGATGCCTTTTTGGCTAATGGTATGGTGCTTCGATTTCTTGCCAGCGTAGATCAGCTCCGCATCAGGTTGGGCCCAAGCCAGGAGCTCGCTGTTCGAGAGGTAGTCGTAGACCACGACGTCGGCCCGCTCGATGCATTGGCGTCCTTTGACGGTGATGAGGCCGGGATCGCCGGGACCGGCGCCGACGAGGTAAACTGTTCCGCTGGGCATGATATTGGGTAATTCGTTGCTAGGGCGCTCGAGGTTGCGGACGGGGGATTCGACGCCGTCGACGAAGCGCTCGAGGGAGGGAGAATGGAACCTACGAGCGGCGAATTGACAAGCGTTTGATCGGACGACATCGCCCGCTCATCGCGCTCTGGTTGGCACGTGAACTGCTGCCAACCGTGGGATGTTAGAAGATGCTCTCGAAAAATTCCCCGTTCGGACAACCCTCAGCGATGAAACTCCGATCTCGATCCGGCCCATGGAAGCCGGAGACGAAGGCGCGTTCCGCGATTTTCACACCGTCATTCCCGATCAGGAACAGCTGTTTCTCCGAAACCAGATCCGAGACGGCTCCTTATTTCAGGAGTGGATGTCCGATCCCGAAGGTGGCGAACATTTGCCACTGCTCGCCTTCATTGACGGGAAATTGACAGCGATGGCCTATTTGCATCAGCCGCGTGGAGGGTGGAAGCGGCATGTTGGCGGCGTGACGTTTCTGACGCATCCGGATTTCCGAGGTCTCGGCTTGATAGATTTGTTGCTCGCGGAGGTGATTGAGCTGGCCAAGCATTGCGGCCTCACCAAGCTCGAATCCGAACTGAACGGCGAGCGCGTGATCGCGATCGAGTCGCTCGGGATGGTGGGATTTCAGGAACTCCTTCGGCTCCCACACTACGTCCAAGACATGAAAGGCCGCTCCCACGACTATGTCTTGATGGGCATGAATCTGGTCGCATCGTTCGAGTATTTGGGCGCGGGAGATTAGGAGGCTTAGGGGCAACGCTATAATTACTTCGGCAAAGTTGCGCAGGATTTCCGACCTGCGCCAAGACTGGATTGAGCGGAGTGTAGCGAACTACATGAGCTGAATCCCAACGCTGGCGCTGGCCGGAAAGACAAGCAAACTGCCGAAGTAATTATAGCGCTGTCCTTTATCCTTTCAGAAGATCGATAAGGCTGGACGCAAAGCTCTCTGGAGAGTCCACGGAGGCCGTCAGCTCTGCGGTGAGTGGTTGCGAGCTGGAATCTCGAAAGACGATCGCTTTGGCCATAAGTTCTCCGCCCTTCAACAACTCCGTGTGAATCCCGACGGGGGTTTGGCAGCCGGCTCCGAGGGCGTGGAGGAAGGCGCGTTCCACCTGGATTCGCAGCCAGGTGGGCTGGTGATTGATGGCTTCGAGGACGTGGCGTGTTTCCGTATCGTCGGACCGAATTTCGATGGCGACGGCACCTTGACCGGAGGCCGGAATCATCGTGGAGGGGGGCAGGACGGCGAAACCGAGCTCGTGCGTTTCAAAGGCGAGGCTGGAGCCGGATAGATCGAACCCGAGGCGCAACAGTCCGGCTCGGGCGAGAATGGTCGCGTCCATTTCCGGAAGGGTCGCGACTTTGCGCAAGCGGGTCGGGACGTTGCCGCGAATTTCGATCAGATTCAGGTCGGGGCGACGATGTTGAAGTTGATGATGGCGGCGGACGCTGCTGGTGGCGACGGTGGCTCCTTCGGGCAGAGAATCGAGCCCGCTGCCAGCGTGTTCGGTCGATTTCGTGATCAAGACGTCTTCAATCGGGGCCCGGGGAAGGACTGCGGCGAGGGCGAACTGAGGTTCCAAGACCGTGGGGACATCCTTCAAACTATGGACCGCCGCATGGATGATTCCCGCTTCGAGCGCGTCCTCCAGCTCCTTGGTGAAAACGGCCTTGTCCAGATCGGGGGCGGAAAGCTTAAGGTCTTGGCGCTTGTCTCCGGTCGTCGCGATGATCTTCCGCTCAATGCCGCGTTCCAGGCCAGCGGCCTCCAGGGCCCGAGTCGTCATGTCGGCCTGAGCCAGGGCCAAATCGCTGCCGCGGGTTCCGAGAATGAAGGGTGGGGATGCCATGAGAGCGGCATCTTTCGATGGCAACGCCCAAGTTGCAAGTGCTCAGCCACTTCGGGTTCTCGCAACGGCAGAATCCCTCAAAGAACGAGCTTGCCCCGCGCATTCCGGTTGCTAGCTTGGCCGCGAATCTCAATTCAACCTGGAAATTCTGTACAATGCGAATTCTTGTAACTGGCGGGGCCGGATTTATCGGCTCAAATCTGATCCACTATCTTCTCAAATCAGCGGAGGCTGAACTCGGCGTCACCATTGAAAAGGTCGTCAATTTCGACAAGCTGACTTACGCGGGAAATCTGCAGAACTTGGTCGGAGTCGATACGGATCCGCGATACGCCTTCGTTCAGGGAGACATTTGTGACCGGTCTTCCTTTGCCGGGGCGCTTCAGGAGCATGACATCGATCACGTGATGCACCTCGCGGCGGAATCCCATGTTGATCGTTCGATCGACGCGCCGGAAGAATTCATCATGACCAACTTCGTGGGGACGTTTCAGCTGCTCCACGCCGCCAAGGAATTTGCCGCCGGGAAAGAAGGATTTCGCTTCCTCCACGTTTCCACGGACGAAGTTTACGGTTCCCTGGAATCGGACGATCCCGCGTTTGAGGAAACCACGCCCTACCAGCCGAACAGCCCCTATTCCGCCTCGAAAGCGGGAAGCGATCACTTGGCGCGGGCCTACTTTCACACCTTCAAGTTTCCCGTGTTGACCACAAATTGCTCGAACAACTACGGGCCGTTCCAGTTCCCGGAAAAACTGATTCCGCTGATGATCGGAAAGCTGCTCAAGGGCGAGAAGCTTCCGGTTTATGGAGACGGGTCCAACGTCCGAGACTGGCTTTATGTGGAAGACCACGCGCGCGGTTTGGCCCTGGCCCTCGTTAAAGGCGAAGCGGGCGAGACCTACAACATCGGCGGGAAGAATGAGATGAAAAACATCGAAGTCGTTCGCGCCCTGATTTCGATCATCCAAGAGCTGAAACCGGAATTGAAGACGGATTCGCCCGACGACATGATCACCTATGTGACGGATCGCCCCGGCCACGACAAGCGCTATGCGATCAACTGCGAAAAGATCGAGAACGAACTGGGCTGGGCCCCTCGGGAAAGCTTCGAAACTGGTATCCGGAAGACGGTCCAGTGGTATCTGGACAACCAGCCCTGGGTTAAGGCGATCGAAGACGGAACCTACTCCGGTCAGCGGCTTGGGCAAAAGGCGTGAGCGAGCGCCGCGAAAGCCCCTTGCTCTGTGTGGTGACCGGGATGGAGCATTCCGGGACCACGTTTTTGTCGAAGCTGATCACCGCGCATCCGACGGTGAACGCAGCCTTCGAATGCGGGATTCTTCTGGGCGAATCACCGGAGGAGATTCCGAAGTTGGCTCCCTGGAGTGACTGGTTCACCACGCCGATCGACGAAGGCCATTGGGGACTGACGGCGGAGCAGTTTGCGGAAGTCGCCGCGGCGGAAAACTGGGACGGTGCCTATGCGAAAATCATCGAGCATTGCCCGCTGTTTCTCAAAGGCGAAGATCGGATCGTGGATAAGTCGCCGCGTTATCTCCAGGAGTTGCCGAAGTTTCTGGAGAAGGTGCCGGGCACGCCTTGTCTCGTTCTCGAAAAAGACGCCTTGCTCATGTTTCACAGCTACAAGCGTCGCGGATTTCAGGTGAAACGGTTCGCCGACTATTTCAACCGATGCCAAGCCTCGTTGAAGGAAGCGGAAACCCGGTTTCCCATTCTTCGCGTGAGCCAGGAGCGTCTTTCCGAGGAACCGAGTCAGGTTTTCCGAGAACTTTGCGACTACCTCGGCCTCGAGTTCGACGAGAAATACACCTCGCGGCGCTGGTGTAAGCACCACATGTTCGGCATCAGTTTCGTCTGGCTTTTCAAGCGGCCTTACGATGTCAGCAAGGCGCGGGAGCGGGCGTTGAGCGAGGTGACGGAGGAGGAAATCGCTTATTTGAAGGCGAATTTGCAACGCATTGGTGGTGACACCATGTTCGCGATGTTGGATTCTATCGCTGCCTGAAACTTCTTTTGCTGGGATTTTCCGAATCCTTCGCGCAAACTGTCAGAGTCATCATGCCTGAAAAGAAACCCAGCTTCATCGATCCCGCCGCGCTCATGCGGATTCGCTCCCTGGAGCTGCGAGCCCGGGTCGTGGTGGAAGGCTACTGGAAAGGACTTCACCGCAGCCCCTATCACGGGTTTTCGGTCGAGTTCAGCGAATATCGCCAATATGTGCGGGGCGATGATCCGCGATATATCGACTGGAAAGTCTACGCGCGGAGCGATCGCCACTTCATCAAAAAATTCGAGGACGAGACCAATCTGCGTTGTCACCTCTTCGTCGATCAAAGTCGCTCGATGGAGTTTAGCTCCGGAGAATTCGGCAAGGTCGATTTCGCCAACACCCTGGCGGCGACGTTGGGCTACTACCTCATGGGTCAGGGGGACGCCGTGGGACTCACCACCTTTCACGAAAACCTGGCCGAGCAACTTCCCCCGCGGAATCGCCCCGGTCACCTCCGTCGGCTCATGCTTATGCTGGAAGACGATTGTCAGGGGAAGGCGACCGATCTGGTCGGCATGTTAAAGGAGATCCCGCGCATGGTTCGGCGGCGGGGACTCATCGTCGTGATTTCAGATTTTCTCGTCCCCTTGGAATCGATTCAATCCGGCCTGCGTCAGCTCCACGGCAGCGGACACGACGTCGTCTTGTTCCAAGTCCTCGACCCGGCCGAAAAGTCGTTCGCCTTCGAAGATGCGCAGCATTTTCGCGATGCGGAGACCGGCCAGGAATTCTTCGTCGATCCCGGCATCGCCCGAAAAAGCTACCTCGAGCGATTTGAAGCCCACCAAGAAGGTGTCCGCTCCACCGCGCTCAGCTACGGGATGGACTTCGTCCCCATGGAAACCAGCGAGCACCTCGAACACGGCCTCTGGCAGTTTGTCAATCGACGCCAAGGCGCGGCAATGGCGGCTCGCACGCGGAGGGCGCGGAACCGGTGATTCATTCGACCGGGAGAAGGAAGGCGGCAGCAGGAACGCCATTCGGTTGAAGAGATCGAAGGTCGGCTTGTTCGAAAGCGGGGCGCCGACGTCGGTCCGATTGCTGGCTTTTTACGCGGTTGGGACGATTTCGTTTTTTTCGATTCGGGCGGGTGCAGGGCGAAACAGAGAACGAATCCCGGGGCGAGCGATAAAGGTTAGGCGCTTTGGTCTGACCGGACCTAGAAAAAAAGGACGATTCCTGTCGCTCGAATTCGGTTTCGAGCGACAGGATGACTGTATCCTTGGGCGAAGCATTCGGACCGTGGAAAAACATTGCGAAGCGATTTTCGCTTGGCTCGGAGTGGAGAAATGGAAATCAGCGATGATTATGGGCTTACTCGATCCAACCCAGTTTCGCCTGATCTCGCTTCGTTCACCCCTCCGACAGCCCCTTCTTGAGTGATTCGGTCTGACGACTTGATTTCAAAATCAGGGCTGAGCAGGTAATTGAAGAAGTTGGGCCAGGGCCTCCGCGTTTTCTCGGAAAAAACATTTTCTTTGGAGCGAAACTTCATTCCTGAATTGGGGTTTCCCTTCTCGCTCCCTTTTTCAGCGGGGCTTACCTTCGATTTTCCAATCCCTATGAAAATGCCCCTCGCGTTTCTTTTTACCGTCCTGATTTCAGGAATGTCTTCGCTGTTTGCCGGGTCACTCGATGATGCCGCGATCCCGTCTCAGAAAATTGATGCCCTCATCGGAAAAGGCTATTCCGAACACGAGGTGACACCGAACGAGCCCGCCTCCGACGAGGTCATGGTGCGGCGCTTCTACCTCGAGATCGTCGGCCGGATTCCGACGAAGGAGGAAACCACCGCCTACCTCACCTCGACCGATCCGGCGAAGTCGCAGAACCTGATCAGCGAGCTCCTCGCCAGTGAAGGCTACGTGAATCACTGGTTCAACTACTGGGCCGACGTCCTCCGACTCAACCGCACCGCGAACAACAGCCAGTTCGTCGCGCCTCATTATGCGGAATTCATCAAGACCGCGCTTCGCGAAAACCGCCCCTACGATGAGTTCGTTAGCGAACTCCTCACCACCGACGGAGCCGCCTGGGATTCGGGGGCGATCGGTTACTACCTGCGCGACCGGGGCATGCCGCTCGACAACATGTCCAACACGGTACGGATTTTCCTCGGGACCCGCCTTGAGTGCGCCCAGTGCCACGACCACCCTTTCGATACCTGGACGCAGATGGACTACTACCACATGGCCGCGTTCAGCTACGACATGCAGTCGAATTACCGCTCGCCCATCGGCGAAAAGCTTAAGGGAGTCGTTCAGAAGAAGCAGCGTTTCAACGCCATGGAAAAAGGTGACCGCGCGCAGATGACGGCGATGAAGGACGCTTTCCAGGAGGTCGTTCGTCCCCTCCGCTACACTTCGATCCAGCGTGAGGACAAAACGCTCAAACTCCCCGACGATTATCAGTATGACAATGCCAAGCCGGGCGACGCAGTGGAGCCGAAAACCATGTTCGGGGCTAACGCAGCGCCGGACCTCGACTCCTACGCGGCCTGGATGACCTCGAAGGAAAACCCGCGCTTCACCACCGTGATCGCGAACCGTCTTTGGAAGCAGGTTTTCGGAATCGGACTGATCGAGCCGGTCGATGAAATCACGGAAATGACCAACGCGTCCAATCCTGAGCTGATGGCCTTCCTCGAGTCACAGATGAAAAGCCTCGACTACGATCTGAAGGCTTTTCTCGAAATTCTCTACAATACCCAAGCCTACCAGCGCACCGCCTCGCGAGAGGAAGTCCAGCCGGGCGAAGCCTACTACTTCCCCGGTCCGGTCCTTCGTCGCATGAGCGCCGAGCAGATCTGGGATTCCTTTGTCACCCTCCTCAATCCGGAGCCTGATGCGCGGCCCGAGAAGGCCGTCGCGGCGGCGGAAAATCAGCTTCTCACGGTTCATAAAATTCACGACTCGATCTACGCCCTGAATCCCGAGGAGTTGGTGGAAGGAGTGAAAGCCGTCGCCGAAACTTCCGTGCAGGGCGTGGCCCGCAACCGGGAACTGACCGAACAGATTGCCGCTGCCCGAAAAGCGAAGGATGAAGAGACAGTCCGGGAACTCTCCCGTGAGGCGAATCGTTTTCGCAACGATGTCCGCAGCCAGGTTCGGGAACATATTTACGAACCCGGCTGGGAGAAGCTCGTCGCGAGCGGAGAGGCAGCCGAGATCTTCGGCGCGGAAGTGGCCGCCGGTCCCATCGCGGAAGAGGATGCTGGACGCATGATGGCAGGCATGTCGAGCAAGCGTGACTCAGTCTCGAAGGGCCGTGGAGAGATGCGTGACTTCATGCAAAAAGGAATGGAACTCGGAATCACGGATCGTGCGGAATTGCGTGGCTTCGTCGAGTTCATGGCAAAAATGGTCAGCCAGGCCCAACGGGCCGCGAATCTTCCTTCTCCTGCCCCGAATGGACACTTCCTGCGCGAGTTCGGTCAGTCCGATCGTGACGTCATTGAAAACGCGAACGACGAGGCCTCATTGCCCCAGGCCCTTCAACTGCTCAATGGCCCCTATGCCGAAGCGCTCACCAACGAGTATGGCGTCCTCGGGCGCGAGGTGAAGGCCGAAGAAACCCCGGACGGTCGCCTCGACGTCATTTACCTCAGTCTCTATTCCCGCTATCCGACCCGGGAAGAGCGGGACTACGTCGCCACCTTCGTCGAAGAACTCGGCGGCGAAGCCTACAAAGATCTCGTCTACGCGATCCTCAACACCCAGCAGTTCCTCTTCGTTCAGTAAGTTTGCTCACCCTTCCGAATCCCCGATCATGAATCCCAATCAACTCTCCGATCTCTCCCGCCGCCAGTTTGCCGCCCGGGTCGCTTCCACCGCTCTCGGGGTGGGACTCCTCCCCGTCGACCGTCTTTTTGCCGCCGGCGAAGGTGCCTCCAAGGCCCGTAACCCGAACGCGAAAGCGAAGAATGTGATCTACCTCTACATGTCGGGCGGGATGAGCCATCTCGACACCTTCGATCCCAAGCCGGGAAGTGAAGTGATGGGTTCCACGACGACACTTGCCACCAAGGTCGACGACTACCACGTCGGGGGCGGACTCCGTCGCACCTCGGAGTTGATGGATCGCTTCGCGGTGATCAACTCGATGTATTCAACCCAGGGCGCGCATGAGCAGGGCAACTACTACATGCACACCAGCTACACCCTGCGCGGCACGATCCGCCACCCCGCGATGGGTGCCTGGCTCCTGAAATACCAGGGCAAGGGAAATCCGATGCTGCCCGGCAACGTCGTCATCGGCGACGGCAGCCGCCACCCCGGAGCCGGCTTTTTCGAGTCAAAGTTCTCCCCGCTCATGATCAACAACCCCGAGCAGGGACTGCAGAACAGCGTTCGGAAAGAATCCGTCACTGAGACCGCGTTCAATCGACGTCTCGACATGGCCCGCCATCTCGATGAGCCTTTCCACGAAGCCTTCCCGCAGAAGAACGTCCGCGCCTACCGCGACCTCTACGATGAAGCGCTCTCGCTCATGAAGAGCGAAGATCTCAAGGCCTTCGATATCGCCTCCGAGCCAGCCGCGGTCCGCGAGCGCTATGGGGACGACAACTTCGGCCAGGGCTGTCTCCTCGCGAGGCGGCTCGTGCAGCACGGAGTCCGCTTCGTCGAGGTCAGCCTCGGTCGTTGGGACACCCATGTGAACAACTTCGTCGAAGTGCCGGAGCGCTGTGACATTCTCGACCGCGGGCTCAGTGCGCTCGTTCAGGATCTCGAGGCCAACGGCATGCTGGAGCAGACACTCATCGTTCTTGCTTCGGAATTCGGGCGTACTCCGAAGATCAACGGGAACGAAGGCCGTGATCACTACCCCAAAGCGTTCAGCGCCCTTCTCGCCGGTGGAGGAGTCAAAGGCGGGACCGTCTACGGAGAAACCGACGAGACCGGTGGCGAAGTCGTCGAGGACAAAGTCTCGATCCCGGATCTCAATGCAACGATCGGGTATGCGCTTGGACTGCCTCTCGATCAGGTGCTCTACAGCCCGAGCAAGCGACCTTTCACCGTCGCGGACAAAGGCCAGCCGGTCACGGCGCTTTTCGGGTGAGGCAGTTGAACTGAGAAATTCCTCACTTGGATTGAATCTCCGCAGTGTCGGCGTATTCCTTCAGGACGTCGCCAGACATGAGGGAGATCTTTGCGGCTTCGTCTCCTTTCAGATAAGCATTCCAGAAAGCGAGTGAGACAAGCTGCACGATTTCCGCGGCCCCTGAGGTTCTCCCGTTACGACCTCCGCCAAAGGAGAAGTGATTCGCTCCCTCGATATCGACGAGAAATTTGTCTCCGGGAGGTGAGCGGAAATACGGCTCTTTTTCCAGTCCGGTCCCTGTAATGATTCGCCTAGATCCGTGTACTAGTTTATAGTGAGATGAGGCAGCGTCAGCTTCTCCCAACTCGACTCCACCGGAAAGAACGGAACTCGCCTCGGCAAAGGACGTTTTATCCCCTCCAAAACCGTGGGAGAAAAGAATGACGGGTAGTGACTGTCCACCCTCCGGATAATAGACCTGGCACTCGATCGAGAGATCCCGGGAGGAATCATGAATCGTGATGTCTTTGGAGACGGATTCGGCCCATATTTCGGGGAGGAAGAGAAACGTGGTAATGAACGCCGTGTAGATCTTCATGTCCCATTGAACTTCTCCAGATCGGAATAGTTTGGGGGAATTTTTGGCTGAGATCCGCCGTTTGTGAAACGAGGGAAGGAGTCGTGGCCGGACAACGGGGAATCGATTTAGTCCGGCCTCCGCCAGCTTCACGGCAGCGGACATGACGTCGTTTAGTTCCAAGTCCTCGACCCGGCCTAAAAATCGTTCGCCTTCGAAGACGCCCAGCATTTTCGCGACGCGGAGACCGGCCAAGAGTTCTTCGTCGATCCCAACATCGCCCGAAAAAGCTACCTCGAGCGATTTGAAGCCCACCAAGAAGGTGTCCGGTCCACCGCGCTCAGCTTCGGGATGGGCTTCGTCCCCATGGAAACCAGCGAGCACCTCGAACACGGCCTCTGGCAGTTCGTCAATCGACGCCAAGGCGCGGCAATGGCGGCTCGCACGCGGAGGGCGCGGAACCGGTGATCGGTAATCGATTCTGCTCAGATATTTCTTGAGCCGCTTTCATCAAAGGTTACTTTCATTTGATGAGAATCACCGTGGAGCTTGATGAAAAACAGATTCAGGAAGTGAGTCGGCTTACCGGAATTGCGAAAAAATCGCCAGCGGTTGCCGAAGCGGTCCAAGAGTTCATTCGCCAGAAGGAACGCGAGGCATTTCTGAAAAGTGTTTTGGCAGGGAAGACGGATTACACGATGACGAATGAGGAAATCGAGAAGGCTACGAAGTGGGATCGTGAATCGGGGGAATCATGAAGTTGTTGGATACTTCCGTTTGGATTCCATTTTTTCGTAGAAAAGGCGATGCGGGAGTGAAACAGTACGTTGCGAATCTGATCGCAGCCAACGAGGCGGCTTTCACCTGCCCGGTAAAATTTGAGCTGACGGTTGGCGCACTGGATCAGGAGATTTCAGGGCTTCTAAAAGGGTTGTCATTCGCAACGCGAATTGAGATGACAAAATCAGATTGGGATTTGGCGGCAGATTCAGGTCGGAGACTTCGGAAGGCAGGGGTCACCCTACCGCAGGATGATCTGCTGATTGCTACGGTGGCGCTCGGGCGAGGCATTCCTGTGTTGTGTCGCGATCAGCACTTTTCGATGATAAAAGCGCACGTCTACCAGAAACTGAAGGTAGAGCAGATTTGAGTTGTTCGAAAAGCGGATAGCTGATGACCGATTGTTTTACTCCACCGGCAGCAGAAACGCAGCCGCAGGAAAACCGTTTCGATTGAAGAGATCGCAGGTCGAGTTCTTGGAAAGTGCGTAGCCGATGCCGGTCACGTCGCTGGCATCTTCCGTCGTCAGGACGACTTCGTTTCCCTCGAGTCGAGCCGATACCGGTTGAAACAGGGAACGAATCCCACTGCGAGCTTCCTCCTGAGTTTCGACGACGAATCCTTCCAGCTCCCCACCATTTTGATCGATCAACCCGTCACCGACGTGGGAGAACTGGATGCGGATTTCGTCGTTGGACCACTCCGCCGCGATCGGTTCCGGCCCGGAAAAAACGAAGCCGGTTTGACCGTAGGTCGTGGCGAGAGCGCCAAGGGTGAGGCGCTGAGCCAGGATTTGTTTCAGCTCCAGTTCCGGGTGTAAATTCCCGCCGAGATCGAGCGCCTCCATTGTATCGACCCGAGGTTCGTTGCGGGAAACTTGCCATTGCCCGGTCCGAACTTCGCCCCAGCCATCCGGAGACGCCGTGCCGCTGCGATCCGCCGCGTTCCCATAGTTCGGCAATTGAACGATGAGCGTGGTGAGGCCGGGATTGGCAAACGCAGTGCGCCAGCGCTCGATCAACGTCTGGAGCTTTTCGCCATACTGTTCCGGCTGTTTCCACCCGAAGATTCCGGCATTCGACTCGCCCTGATACCAGAGCACCCCACGGAAGGCGTGACCGGTGAGCGGATGCAGGAAACTGTTGTAACAAACCGAAGGAAAGGAGCGGTATCGGCCAAGTTCGGGAAGTTCGGGGGCTTTCGGACGGTCCTTGCGGCTGAGGCGTTCACCGCTCCGCTCGCGTTCTTTCCAGGCCTGATGACCGGAGAAATAGGCGTTCCAAGCCGGGATCAACGCGTCCCGATTCGCGTCGATTGCGGCCAGCCGATCTTCGGCATCGGTGCCCGTCTTCTCATAGTCCGCGCGCGAAAGCCATTGCTCGATGTGGGTGCCACCTTTCGTCGATTGCACGATGCCCACGGGAACCCCAAGGCTCTCGGCCAGCTCCACCGCGAAGGTGTAGCCGACGGCGGAGAACGATTCGGCGGCCGGGCCGGGTTCCGTCACGGACCACGTTCCGGGCAAATCGTCTTGCTCGACCCCGTGAGCCGTCGTCTCCGCAACGAAAATCCGCACCGTTTCGTGGGTTGGAATCGCGTTTCCCGCATCTTTTCCAAGGCCGACCTCCATGTTGGACTGCCCCGTAGCCAACCACACTTCCCCGATCCGCACATCGGCGAGGACGATCGTTTCATCGCCGCTCCGGACGATCATTTCCAGCGGTCCGAAAGCCGCTTTCAGCGCCGGAAACGTCACCCGCCAGCGTCCGGACTCATCGGCCCTAACCGTTTCCGATCGCCCCGCGAAGCTCACCTGAACGGACGCATTCTCCGCCGCCCAACCTCGCACCGCAATTGGTTGATCCGCTTGCAACACCATGTGCGATCCGAAGTAGGATGGCAGCCTGAGCTCCGCAAAAACGGGCAATCCACTAACCAACCACACCACAAGTAGAAGCAGATTGGTCCGGATGAAACACCCAAGGGTGATCGTTCTCCATGGGTGGATGGAATCTGTATGGAGGGCTGGGAGTGAAGTTCGATTTCGAGAAGGGCGCTTCATGGAAAACTGAGCTGAGTCCGTCAGGAAGGACGGGGAATGCGTCAAACAGGCAAGCGTCAGAGACGACATGAACCCATCCACACCTCACTCGTTTCTTCGATGTGGCTTGAAACTAGGGCATCGTCTCGGAAAAAAGGGTGCAGATTCGCGAGTCATTTTTCCCGACTTCAAGGTGTGAGGGAGGGAATGGAGCGGGCTCCATGACCGACCGAGCAACGCAGAAATCGGGAAAAAGGGCCGCGATCCTGAATTTCCCGAGCACAGCGAGCAAATTTTGCGATACCGCCTTTCAGTAATCCATCTGCGCAGTTATTTTCGGGACGATGCACTAGGGCTCAAGCTTGAACGACGCAATCACCGGGTCATGGTCGCTATTGCGATCGCGGCTATCGAGAATCGGTGTGTTGAGGTGGAGGATTTCGAAGTCGGCTTTCGAGGCGAGCTCGGGCGAGACGAGGATGTGATCCAGCGCGCCGAAATTGCCGTCGTAACGATGGCTGAACCGTCCCTTAGGGGGGAGCTTTTCCGCCAAATTCGTGAGCAGCCCGCCTTCCGTGAGGATTCTTAAAGGAGGCGAATCCGGGTAATCGTTGAGGTCGCCCATGAGGATGACTGGTTGGTTGGGGAACTCGGACCGCAGCGATTCCACGGCATTGAGAAGCACTAGCGCTTGTTGACTGCGTTTCCGTTCTGACTCGAACTGAGGATTCTCCTTCCAAACGGATTCATCGCCACTCTTGGACTTGAGGTGATTGGCGATGGCGAAGAAGCGCTGCTGAGTTTCGATCAATTCAAATTGCGCAATGAGGGATTTCCGAGTGCCGTCGAAGGCGAGGTGATCGGCGAAAGGGCTGTCTTTCCCCGGAATGCGCTGAGGCGGCCCGATCATGGCGACGCGATCTGGCCGGTAGAGAAAGGCGACGCGGATATTGCCACCCGGAACTCCGCCTTCACGATGGCGCTCCGGCTCGAGATCCAGGAAGCGGTATTCGATACCCAGATCGCTCAGCGATTTCAAAAGGGAGTTCGCAAAGCGCTGGCTGGAAAGGGTGAGATCGGCAATGGAGCCATCCGTTCCGGAATCATCTTGCACTTCGCTGAGGGCGATCAAATCGGGGGACTTCAGGTTCTGCTGGATTTCGGCGGCGATCAGCTGGAGGCGAGCGGTATCCTCGGCGCTGACGTTCCAGAGATTGTAAGCCGCGACCATCAGGCGATCTTTGGCTGGAGCGATTTGGGTGACGGGAGCGGCCACCACCTCAGGAACGCTTTTCACCCGAATGTCTTCCATCGGAAGAATGACTGGTGATCCCTTGGAGAGGTCTAGGACGCCGACCACGTCTTCAATCAGCGTGCCCACTCTGCTGATACTTTCATTCCCGCTGTGGCCGATGATGAGGCGTTCCGCATTGTAGTTGAAGCGAAACCGGTAGTCCCACGAGCCGCGGCCCTGGTCCTCGGCGGTGATGGTGAGGCCACCGATCGAATTGCGATTGCTGGTGTCGGTTTGGTCTGGCGTGGCAATCAAGACGGGTCGACGCAGGGTTCGGTCATTGAATCGGTCGAGCACGCGGAGCTTGGGAACGCGGACGAGCATGGATTCCAGCGACTCGTATTCCTCCAGCGCGGTGCTGGGCTGTTTTCCGGAGTGCGGGGAGGCATCGAGGAGGGTAGGCGAGGGGAGAGGCATCGTTTCTCCAACTTCAATCTGTTGAGGAAGTGTGATGATGATCTCCGTGTTCGGCGCATTACCGAACTCCGCCTCGTATTCGCCCACGCGCCCTTCGATCGTAACCTGCTGTCCGGGACTGAGGTCGAGCGGCAATCGCTGTGGCAAGAAGCAAGTGATGGCGTGGTCGCCTTCCTGGACGAAAAAGCGCCTCACTCCGGTGCTGCTTCCTTCCAGGTAAGTGACGATTCCGGAAATTTTCACCCGCTCACCTTCATAGGGAGAGCGCTCGTAGTCGCCCTGTACCTCCGCGATGGACAGGGTTGGAACGGCTTCGATGAATTGGGGAGGCGATTCAACGGCGATCAGAGCCGATTCGACGGAGGCGGGCGAGGGCCAAAACAGGGCAACGGCAGTCGCCGTTAACAGGCCGATCAAGAAGGGTAGGATTTTTTGGGGCATTAGAAAGTCGGCACAGAAGAAAAGGTTAAACTTCTTTTCAAGGTGTGTTTATTGGTTAGTGTGCAACTGAATTCGTGGAAACGATTCCGTCACAGTTATCTGGTTTGCAGAAGAGGGGAAAACAACATGGTGATACTCATCCTCACCGTGACACCCATGCTGCGGCCATTGAGGTTTTCTGAATCTTCTCTGCCAGGATGTTCGTTCTCTCCCATCCAGTTTCTGAGCGCGCCTTCAGCTTGGTCGAAATCCTGCTGGTGGTAGGACTTATCTCCGCGCTGATGGGGTTCACGGCCATGGGGTTGAGAGGATTTGAACGGGGGCAAGGATCGGCGATTGTTGAGGTGAAAGGGTTTTTAGAGTCCGCCAGGAATCTGGCGGTGGCGCAGAGAACGGACGTTTATGTGGCCTTTTCTAATGACGCACCGCGGGAGGATGAGCATCAGTTCAGCCGCATGGCGATGTTCGTGCCCGATCCGGGCCAGTCAAATATCTTTGATCGCAGCGTCAGGCCCGTCTCGGAATGGTTCAAGCTTCCGGAAGGACAATGTTGGGCTCTGAGCGCAGATTTCGAGCAACCCGGCCAGGATGGACTCTTCAGCACAATTCAAGATCTCCCGGAGAACTTTCAGCGCACCTTCCCATTCAGTCTGGAGCAAGAAGATCTGACCTTTCCGTTCATCATGTTCAACGCGCAGGGAAGAGTGGAGATCCCTCCTATCTTTGCCCGGGAGTACCTCTTTGTCGGCATTGTTGCTCGCTCGTTTGACGGGGGAACGCCGGTGGATTTGGGGCAGCAGAGCGGAAGCAACGGAGAGCCCTACCCTCGTACCCACTGCCTTTCGATCAATCCTCTCACCGGTCGTGCGCAAATTTTAAGCTACTGAAACCATGTCTAAGAATTGTTCCTTTTCCGCGTTCACCTTGCTGGAAGTGATGATGGCCATCGGGATTACCGCGACCGTTGCGCTACCTCTCTTGGCCTTGTTAGGAATGAGCTTCGAAACGTCGGCGGACTCGGAAGTTCGCTTCGCGGCGGCGGGGATCGTTCATGACGTCGCGGCTGAGCTGCGGCAGAGCACCCCGGCTACCGGACCGCTCATTGCCGTGGGGAACAATGAAGCGGGCGAGACGGAGTTCTGGGACGGCGGCACGGAAAGCTTGGATGGAATGACCGTCTTCGTGGGGTATGACGTAGCCGGGTCACCCAGTGGCGAGTTGGAAGCGTCAGTCTACGAAACGGGCTTTGGGCAAGCGGGCAGCCAAGCGGCCTTCCATGTCAGAATCGCCTTTGAAGAAGTGTTGCCCCCTTCCGGAGACTTTGAAAGTCCGAGGCTTTTGCGCGCAACCGTAACCGTAAAGAGCCCGGGGGCGGAAGAGAGGTTCAGCACGTTGCTGAATGCGACGAACCAATTCGAGCAACGCGATGATGACGCTACCTGAAGCGAGCCGTTCCGGAAACAAGGGCTTCTCGATGCTGGAGCTCATGGTCGCCATGGCGGTGCTGGCCGCCCTTGTGGTGATGCTGGCTGAAATGTTCGCGGCCACGGCTGCATCATGGGTCCGCAAAGCCAGCAGTCTGGAGGCGGACATGGAAGTCCAGATCGCCCGCCAATGGCTCACGGAAGATCTGTCATCCGCCTACTCGAATCGCCCGCTTCGTAGTTCCGGAACCGCGAATTTCACGGGGACGGAGGAACAAGCGCGGTTTTTCAGGGATCGCCTGATTCTCCCGTTTGAGGTGAATCGCGAATCTGGCTATGGATCAGATCGTTCGATCGAAAACGCCGAGGAAGGCTTCGATACCCTCGCTTTCGTGGCGCTCCGCAGCGGGGCGGGCTCGATCTTGCCAGAAACCTTCGCACCATCGCGCTTTGGGAATATGGGGAACCCGAAACTTGGCGATAATGACTTTGGGACCGAGCAGTTTTATGCGGCGGCGGATAGTTACCTGGTTGCCTACTATGTGGCTTACACCCGGGATTCACCTCTGCCGGGCGCGACTTCCAGCATGAAGCTCTACCGGCATTTCCGACCGTGTGGGAGTTCGGATGGAGAAGGACAAGCCAGCGCGATTCTCCGGTTTCAGACGAATGCGCTGGGTGGAGACTTGTTACCGCGAGGTCAGTTTCGCAATCAGGACCTGCCCTATCTCTTTGCCTTTCGTTCCGAGACCACCAGTGCGCCTGGTGTTCCAGAGTCTGCCATCGCGCCTTGGCCCAGCCACGCCGATCCCGCACGCCTTTCTCAACGGCCCAAATCAATCGTTCCTCCGACGGCTGATTGGACCGCCTGGCACGATCCCAAGCATTCCGTTCATGATCATGTTTACGGCGATGAGCCCATTGCCAACAACGTGGTCCGCTTTGAGGTGACTCCATCTCGGAGGGTCGAAATCGTCGATGCAAGCGGTGTCGTGATGAGGGTGGATCTGATGGACGCGAGGGACATGAACAACTATCTCCAACTGGGAGGGCAAGGGGAATGGCCCGCTCTGGTCGTCCCCGGATTTGTCGAAGTGACTCTAACCGTCGTCGGTCCGGATGTTGCCGCCAAGCTCGAGGAACCGGAGGATTGGGTCATGAATTGGGGGGCGGATGATTTGCCCACCGATCTCGATTCGCTGCCGGAGAGGGTGGTTCGGCGAGGACTGCGGACGGTCCGTTTTCGAGTTCCGATCGATCAAGCATCATGAAGAGATATCGCCAATTCACATCACAACGGGGAGCCGCGATTGTTCTGACATTAGTCTTCATCGCAGGCATCGCAGTTATCGCGATCTCGCTTCTTTCCATCTCCAGCCAACAGGCGCGGAATTCCGGGTATCGGGCCCAGGCCGTCCGCGCGGAGCTGGCCACGGACGCCGCGTTTGAAGCAGCGAAGAATCTGCTCCTCGGCCAGACGGCCAACGATAGCTATCTCGTCACCACGATGTTCGAAAGCGACTGGAGTGCCGAGCCTCCCAGTCGCTACACGTTCCTATCCCGGCCGGGCCGGGACGAAATTCGGCACCTTCCGCTTTTTTCCCACGCGGATGGAGATTTGCAAACGGTTGCCTATCCCCCGGACATCCATCTTCATCCGCTGGATGGAGATGGGAAGAGTGCGCTGGCTCCGACCGTAACGGCGTTTTCCAATGAAGCGGTCCGGCCCTTTCAGCTTCCGCCACTGACCCATCTCCATCCGGAAACCGGGGAGTTGGTGAGGGAAGATCCGCGCCCGCTGGTTGATCTTTTGGAAATGAGCAATCCCGATGGGGATCATCTGATTCAATACGCCTTCTGGATTGAGGACCTTCAGGGATACCCCAATCTCGACGTCATCGGGATCCCTTCCTCATCGAGCGATGATGGACACGCGATTCGTTGGGGCGGTTATTCTCGGGGCGACGCGCGGATCGATCGTGTCATTAAGCTCGACGATTACTCGCTCGATGCCTATCGCTACGAGTTTCCCGGGGTCATCGCTCCGGAACCCGTCAACGGCGTCCCTCTTCCGACGCAGCTTCTCGCAAACCAAGTGGCTCCCGGATTGAGCCCTCGGGAATTGCCCTTCTTTCCCTGGAAGACAGAGCAGTTCACCGCGGCAGAGCATCCCTACTGGCGGCTGGCTTATCTGCGGGCCAATCAACACATGCTTCCTTCGTTGGCAGCCAGCGTGATGCTTTCCCAATTGCCGACTCACAGCACCGATCAGGACCGCTTTGCCATCGATCTGGAAGAGCGCTACGCGTTGGGCCTGCGAGGTTACCGCCATCAGCCGATCATTCCGTTTGGCCATGGCTACCCGAATGCGGGAGAACCGTGTCTCAACGTGAACGAGTTGATCCACCAGGCCAGTCTGGCGGCCTTGGATGAGGATCCGAATGGGGTCTCTAACTCGGTCGTGGAATTGGCGCGGCACCTGGAAGAATCGTTACCTAATTTCGTCCGGCGCAGCGGAGGGTTTCCGGAACACTATTATCGCACGCTGGCCGCAACCATGATCGACTATGCGGATGAGGGGATCGGCTCCACCGTTTCGGCTCCCGGAGAAAGCGAGGAAGAGAGCTACCGAGGCATCGATAGCTTTCCTGTGGTGAACGAGTTCTTTGTCCTCTTGGAGTTAAGCGAAAAACCGGAAGATGCGGGCGGCGGAGGTCCCCTCACGGTCACGGCCCAGACTTGGGTCGAACTCTGGAATCCCACCTCTCAACCCATTGATCTCTCCAACGCGGACGATCCGGGACGGGATCCTCAATTTCTCGAACTTAGCTTTGAGTTTGTCGAACCGCTCAGCTTTCTAGAGGCGGATGGAACCGAGCATGTCCTCGACGAGAAGAAGACCTTTGCGAGGCGCTATTGCTGTGGGCCGGATGCGCCATCCAATCCTCATTTTCCGGAGAACCATCTCCCTCTCGAACCAAACGGCTATCGCATGATCCCTTTTGGGGAAGTCGAATGGACCTTCGATGTAGGCAAGACTCCTGGACTGCCGTGGATTTTCTTGGGAGCTGCTGGACCAGACGGAAAAGACGGGCGCGGCCACTATGAGCTTCGAATCCAGGAAAAGAACGCTGCTCCGCGCGAAGGCACGTTAGTCGATCAATCGGGACGTTCCCAGCGGCAGACGAACACGGGCTTCCCGGATCATGGTTTCCATCTCTCTCGATTCACGGATGGGCCACTCTATGCCAAAGACTACCGCGGGAATCGTAGCGATGGCCAGGTTCGGAAAGGCGATGCCATGATGGTAGCAACCGCTGTGGGGCTCAATATAGGAGACCGAGGGAGCAACTATGGTGACTCCTTCATGACCTACTGGACGAAAGATACCCAGGAGTCTGAATACTACGTGAACTCTGCTTCTCCCGGGGTGCGGAATTTCCTGAGAAAGCTCTATAAGCGCAGCTCGAAGGGCGGCGGACGATTCGATATGGAGGCAAGGCCGAGCTATTGGCCCGATGGCGGATTCGATTCTCCGACCTACAATGTTCCCTCCAGCACCAGCAACAGCACGTTGGAGTCGATTCTGCGCACGACTTCCAGTGATTCGGCCAACTATGTACTTCCTGATAACGATGAAGACTACCCGTCGAATGGAAGACTGATGCCCAATTTGGCGGATCTGGCAAAAGAGGCGCAACAGGCAAGGACGCCGGCACCGTTTCGAATTTCCAATCAAGGGCGTCTGTTCGCCTTGAGCGAGCTGGGACATCTTTATGATCCGATTATGTGGAAACCCTACGGGTCCGCCACAGCGTTTCACTACTACGAGCGCCGTTCGAATTCTCTGGCCGAGTTTCTTTTCGACATCACTTCGTCTGCCCAGGCGGAAACCGATCCGGCTTGGGGTGGAGGCAACACGTTACGGATCGGTCGGCGGGAACATCCTCGGTTCGATCGCATGGGAGAGCGGGCCGTTCAGTTGCTGGATATCTTCCATGTTGGGGTTCCCGGGACGAATTGCGAACTTGGGCGCGGCGAAACCGTGTCTTCGTTCGAGGTCGATGATCCTGTGAAAGCCTACGCCAGCTACGACGCGATGTGGCATCAGCCGCCGCCGACCGCATCCGATGCCAAAGAAGCCTGGCAAGACCCCTACAAACTCATCTATCCAGTGGATCTACACGCCAGCAGTCCCTTCGAGTGGATTCACGGCCAATTGAACATCAATTCCATCCCAACCCTCTTCGAAATGGAGACCTTCCTTCAGGGAGTCTTCTCGAGCGAACTTGTGAAGGAGAATCCCGATCAGGAAGATCGCGATGCTGAAATCGAGAACGTCCGGGAGATTTTCCCTCCGGAACACATCGTGGGAACGATCGACGACTTTGCTTCCATCGAACGTCTGGAGCACACGCTCAATACCGATCCGGAAGCCACTGCCGTGATGGGGCGGCATGATCCAGTCGGATCACCGGTCGCGCAGAAAACCATTCGCGACGTTGCCAGGCGCCTGTTCGACCAGCGACCCTATTTCTCTCGCTCGGACTTGGCCTTCGAAATCGCGGAAGCGGTTTCCGATTCACGCCCCACGGAAGGAGAGATCAAAGCCAGCCCCTTGCCGCAGCATCGCGGTGACGCTCTCAGTGAAGAAGTAGCGGCAAGAATTCTCAATACCACAACCTTGAGCTCGCGCCATTTTCGCATCTACACCCATGGTCGTGTGGTGACAAAGCGCAGAACCGCTGGCAATGGGTTCGTTCTCTCAGAAGGCGGCGAGCTGCTGGCCCGGGATTCGAAAGTGTACGAAGTGTTTCTCGAGCCGACTCGCGATCCTAACTCCGGCAAAATTCTCTCAACCACCTTGCGCATTCTTAACGTCCGTTCTCTATGAAAACCCTCCGCATTCTGCTTCCCCTCAGCCTGGGAATCCTCGTCACCTCGCACGCTGAAAAACCGACTCCCGATCAGTATGGCTTCGCTCGGGTGGTCAGTGCAGTTGGCTTGGAGACTCCGACTCGCATCACCCTGGGGCCAGTCGACTTGCTCAAGGGAAATCCCGTTCCGCCCGGCGGTTCATCGGGCGTCATTACCCTTTGGGCCGGTGAGACCACCTTGGAAGTGACCAACGAAGCCTGCGATCCTCCGGTCCTGAAAAGTAAGGTCCAGATCCCTGGAGCCGGGACCGTCGGAATCGTCGTGTATCACCAGTTTAAGGAAGTCGATGGCGAGCTGGTTCCGGAACTGAAGTTTTCGAAGCTGAGTGAATCCGAAAAACGCGACAAGCCGCAGCTCTCCGTCGTGTCTCTCTCCGCGAAGCCGCAAGTGGCGGTGAAGGTGGGCAGTCAAGTAGCACTTCTGGATCGGCAACGCGCCCGGGAATTCGAGGCCAAGCTCGAGCAAACCGTTTCGATTGAATCCAATGGCACGGAAATCGAGAATGTGGAGATGCGGCAGAACGGCCACTATGTCGTGTTCCTTTTTGACGATTTGACCAACAACGGTCTGAAAGCCGTCGCGGTCCATTTCATGAAGTATGAGGCGGAGCCGCAGGGCTAGTCGGGGTTCGTGGGAAGAACCGTTAGCTGTGATTCTTCGCTGACAAAGACGAGCAAATTCCCGAAAAGACGGATCACGTCACCGGTAACCTGCACCTCTTGACCGATCATGGTTTCCAGCCGTGTTAGAGAATAGAGCGGGTCCACTTCGGAAACGCGAAACCCGATCGAGAGACTGGTGCCAGGGCGGTTTGAAAAATTGAGGTATCGTGTTTTGCCGGACTTACTTTCGCCGGCTCCGACGATGGTTCCTTCAATCGTGACGGGTTCGCCAATCATCGTTCCCAGCGCATCAAGATCGAAAGGAGAAACCGTTTCTGGTTCAGCAATCAGCTCCGGTTTGGCAACGATGGAATGGGCGATGGCGGCCGAGCTGTCCGTGGGAACTTCGGCCAATCCTTCTCCGGTCATGGATGGAGATCGAAGCCACCAAACGGCACCGCCTCCCAGAAGAAGGAAGCTGAGCAAGCCGACGCCGACCACTGCCCGAGATACGCCCGATTTCTGAACGGGAGCCGATTTCAGGACCACAGTCGGCTCGAATTGAAACGCTTCGAGCGCCTCTTGCGCCGTCTGAAAGCGCTCTTCCGGTCGCCGCTTCATGAGGCTCTCGACCCACTGGCAGAGTAGGGGAGAGAGATCGGGCCGAAGCTCGGACAGGGGAACCATGGAGTGTTGCAGATGGGCGGCCATCACCTCTGGCGCGGTGGTCCCATCGAAAGGATTTCGTCCCGTCAAGGCATAGTAAAAGGTGGCACCCAGGCTGTAGAGATCGGTCCTGGCATCAAGTGGGGAGCGTTCGAACTGCTCCGGCGCCATGAAATAGATCGAACCCATGACCGCGCCGCCTTGATCGATGGTTTGCCGAGCAGGGGCATGGCTAAGTTTGGCCAGCCCAAAGTCGAGCAACTTCCCCTGGAATTTGCCTTGGGTCCGCCACTCTAACATCAAATTGCTGGGCTTGAGATCGCGATGAAGCAGGTCCTGTGAATGCGCCGCGATGAGCGCATCAAGGGTATCGGCCGCCAGAATCCGGAAATCCTTTTCCGTCATGGGACCGCGCTCCACCAAACTGTCCAGCGTCTCTCCATTGATGAACTCCATCACCACAAAGGGATGATCTTCGTCGTCCACTCCGAGGTCGTGCACCGTGACGATGTTCGGATGTTGGAAAGTGGACAGCGTCTTTGCTTCTTGTAAGAGGGACTCCGGGCTTCCCTGAGTGCCGGAATCGCTCCCCGTCTCGGAGGCGTGAAGAAGGAGTCGCTTGATCGCGACCGGGCGTTGGAGTTGGGTGTCGAACCCTTTGTAGACAGCACCGGCACCTCCTTTTCCGATGAGTTCGTCCTGGCGGTAGCGGGCGTTCATGGCAAGGAATATCCGTTAGGCTAGGGGGAGACGGAGGCAAGCACAATCAACGTTTTTGACACGGATGAACGGAAGAGGGTTTCCGAGTGGGTTGGGATGACAGAAAATGGTCGTTTTCTCCCTTTTCTTCCCAACTGGGCACGGTTTTTGCTTCTAACGGGATGGTTAGGAATTTTCGAAGCCTTGCTTGGTTCGTTTGAGGAATCACATCGTGGGGTTCCGGTCTTATCTAACGCATGCCATGTGACAATAATGCCACGTGAAGATTTTATAACAAGATGTCACATGCCTTCCTTCGATCCTTGCCTAGCTATCTTCCCATCATGGCTAGGATTCATCGTTCCGCGCTCCTTCAGCTCTCGCATTGCGAGTTCGCGATCCCCTTTCTCGCTCCGTTTGGAGTGGGGGCTTAGGAGCCTGGAACGGTTTCGCCACCAAGCTTGCCAGCGCGCCGTTGAAACCTGAGCGCGCACCCTTACTCCCTTCTCGATCTCCCTCTTCCCCCCACATTCCCATGAAACCTGCGTCCCCTAAAAAGCGGAAAAATCGTGTCTGGCCGTTTACCAACGACCTCATCTCTGACGAACGCGATCAACGCGTCGGCCACGAACGTCTCGAGCAACGGATTCTCTACTCAGCCGCCCCCGTCGATGCTCCAACTGAAGGCGCGGAAGCGGCTCCGGAAAGCAAGGCGATGGAAGACGCGGCCCACGTCGCACCGGCCAGCTATGCCGAGAGCGAACCGCCGACGGACGCTGCTCTGGAACCGATCGACGCAGCCCCTCAAGAAGGGAACGTAGCGGAACCGGCCGAACTCTCGGATCGGGAGATCGAAGTCGTGGCCAAATCTGAGAATGAAGCGGACGGGCTCTTGGATCAGGTCGTCTTTTTGCTGGCGGACGAAGAGATGGAAGCCTTCAACATCACGGCGGAAACCACCGCCGAGGGCGATGAAAGCAGTTCATCCATTTCCGGAGTCGAAGAAGCCCTCGCCCTCAACAGCCTTCTCGAAGTCGCTGAAGCCGCCAAGCAACGCTGGCTCGCGACCGGTCTCAGCGAAGCGCAAGTCGCCGCCCTCGACGCGGTGGAATACCGAATCGCCGACCTCCCGCCGAACCGCGTCGGCGTCACCGAAGGCAACGTCATCACCATCGACATCGACGCCGCCCAGCGCGGCTGGTTCATCGACGAAACGCCCTTGGAAGACGAAGAATTCACCCCGACCGGAGCCACCACCTTCGTCGCCAACCAAGGTACGGCTGCCGCCCGAGACATCGACCTCGTCACCGTGGTCATGCACGAGCAAGGGCATATTTTGGGTCTCTTGGACCAGAGCAGCTTCGATCAGGATGAGAGTCTGATGTATGCGTATATTTCGGAAGGGCAACGGCGGATTGCGGGGGATGATCAGGCGGATGGGGCGGTGGCGGGGAGTTTGGAAGGTGAGCATTATATGGGAACCGGAGGAATAATTATCACCGAATTGGCTGATCCCAATGACACTGATACCGCTAGATACGTGGAAATTTATAATTCCAGTGCATCTGCGATCGACATGACGGGTTGGAGTTTACGTCGTTGGACCAACGGGAATTCCACCACTACTACTTCCGTTGATCTTGGTTCACTTGGTAATTTTGGTCCGGGACAGTTTGCAACGATTGCAGCAAATGGGACCGCATTTCTGACGGCATACGGTTTCGCTCCGACTATCGTTGGTGGTGGCGGGGGACCAGCTGATAGCAACGGTGACGATCAGGTTGGCGTCTTCGACAACTCAGGCACATTGGTTGATATTTTTGGCGTGCCAGGCGAAGACGGGACTGGAACGGCTCATGAGTTCGAGGACGGTAGAGCAGAGCGCAAGGCTTCAAGTACGAATCCTAGTGCGACGTGGGAGGAAGCTGATTGGAATGTGTTCGCCGATTCTGGAAGCTTTGGTCCTAATCACACTAACTCCCCCAAAGACGTTGCCGACATGGATCCCGGTAGTTGGATTGGGGCATTTGGCGGTCCGGTTGTCGGTGTAACAATCACTCAGAGCGACGGTTCCACCGATGTCACCGAAGGCGGCGCGACGGACACGTTTCAGGTGGTCCTTGACTCGGCTCCAACGAGCAATGTAACGATCACGATCACTCCAGCCAACGCGGAAACGACGCTTTCGGCTGCGGGAGCGAGCGGCGCAGGGACTCTCGCGAGTCCTCTCGTGTTGACCTTTACTCCGGGGAACGCGACCTCCCCGCAAACCGTCACGGTGACGGCAATCGATGATTCGGATGTCGAAGGAAACCACACCGACAGCCTTACGTTCGCGGTCGCCTCTTCTGACGGGAACTACAACGGATTGAGCGTCACACCGATACCGGTGAATGTTAGTGACAACGATTTCGGCCCTGGGAACACCTCGTTGGTTCCTGCTAACTGGGTAATCAACGAAATTCTGGCAGATCCTGATGCGACTACGGGTGATGCCAATGGCGACGGAACCGTTGATACGGCTGACGATGAGTTTGTGGAGTTGGTATACAAGGGAAGCGAAGATGTGGATATAAGTGGTTGGACTGTTTCGGATGGATTCGGAATCCGGCACACTTTTTCTCCTGGAACGATCGTTACTTCCAATCAAGCGGTGGTGATTTTTGGAGGCGGGACGCCCACTGGAACTTTTGGTGGCGCATTGGTTGTTACAGCTGGGACATTGGGTCTCAACAACGGTGGTGATACGATCACACTTAGCGATGGAACAAACAGTATTGCTGAAACTTACGGAAGCGAAGGGGGAGACAATACTTCACTCACCCGCAACCCGGATCTTATCGGCAGCTTTGTAAAGCACGACACGATAGGAGGCGGTTTTTCTCCGGGATTTCAAAATGATGGAACCACACCCTTTGGTTCCGCGCCCTCCACCAACGCCGCCCCGACCATCACCCTAAATTCCGGAACCTCGGTGACGCTGGATGAGCTGGTGCCGGATGCGAATGGGGATGCGTTCTTCCCGGGTTTTCCGTTTGACGGGTTAGCACCGAGTTCGGCGATTCAGATCAGTGACACGGATGCGGGGACGGATCCGTTGACGGTGACGTTGACGTTGTCGAACAACGGATTCATTGGCGGGCTGACCGGATCCGGCGGAGCGGTGGTTTCGCTGAATCCGAATGAGGATGTGGCGACGATTACGGGGACGTTGACGGACATCAATGGCACGCTGGATAACGGGTTTACCGCCTTCGTCGGAGATCCGGATTTCAACAATGACAATGGTGGGCCGATGACGCTGACGGTGGCGGTGGATGACGGAAACGGAGGCACGGCGTCGGAGACGATCACGATCAATGTGACCCCGACGAATGATCCGCCGGTCGCGGCCGGTCTGCGCGTGAATTACACCACGTTCGAGGACACCGACTTGATTTTCACCAGCGCGCCGGGTTCGGCCTTGCTCATCTTTGACGATGCCACGGAGGCGGCTCCGGGCTCGGATCTGGTGAATGTGAGTTTGAGCGTGACGAACGGCATCTTGACGCTGGGCGATGCCGGTGCGGTGAGTTCGGTATCCGGGGACGGGGCGGCCACGGTTTCCTTCATCGGGACGATCGCCCAGGTGAATACGGCGGTGGCCGGACTGGTTTACCGGGCGAACTCCGGGTTTAACGGGACCGATACCTTGACCGTCATCATCGATGACAACGGCAGCAACGGACAAGATCCCAGCGTCATCGGAGAGTTGGATTCCGGAACGGCAACGACCGAAGTCACCACGGTGACGGCGACCATCTCCGTCTTGCCGGTGAATGATGCGCCGGAAAACCAGCTGGCCGGTGGAACGACGGCGAGCGTCACGGTCGGGGACACGATCGTCTTCTCCACCGGAAACGGGAACGCGATCACGGTGTCGGACGATGCCGGGCCCGCCGAGGTGATTTCGGTGACGTTGACTGTCGGCAGCGGCAGCTTGACCCTGGGGAATGCCGGGGTGGTGACCCAGTCTGGTGATGGCTCGGGAACCGTGACCCTGTCCGGGACGGTGGCGAATATCAATTCCGCGCTGGAAGGGCTCACCTTTCAAGCTCCGGGAACGGTGGGGAGTGTCGATCTGACGATCGCAACGAGCGATCTGGGGACGGCGGGGATCGTCGCCGCGACCGGTTCCAGCTACAATATCGGGCAGACTCAGAGCGGGTTTAACGCGGCTCAAGTGACCCAGCTGAACAACGCGGTGGCGCGTTGGGAAGAAGTCATCCTTGGAGACCTGGGTGTCGTGACCGATCTCGCCATCACCGCGAACGTCGCGGATCTGGGCAGTGGCGGGACCTTGGCCCAAGCCGGGCCCACCGCCTTTTA
The DNA here is from genome assembly GCA_964351855.1 of uncultured Verrucomicrobiales bacterium. Lineage (GTDB taxonomy): Bacteria > Verrucomicrobiota > Verrucomicrobiia > Verrucomicrobiales > DEV007 > JBCDHN01. The sequence goes on along the minus strand of CAYGQD010000003.1, from coordinate 2,854 downwards.
CAGCAACGGTCTCCCTTCCGCCGGAGAACTGACCTTCAACAGCCAGGAGATCGGCGCGATGAGCGATCTCGATTTCTTTTCGACGGCGCTTCATGAGATGGGGCATATTCTCGGGTTGGGAACCTTGTGGGAAGACTTCGGTCTGGCGATCGGGGCTCCGGGGGCGGTAAGTTACGTCGGTGCTTTGGCGAATTTGGCCTACGACTTCGTCGTTGATCCGGACGCGGGTGGAGCGATCCCACTGGAAGATGATGGGGGAGAAGGAACGGCGGATTCCCATTGGGATGAGGATGGCTCGGCAGGCGGCGCGGCCCTGGGGACGGAGCTGATGACCGGTTTCGCGAACGACGGCGTGTTGAATCCGCTCAGCGTGATTACGGTCGGGGCCTTGGCTGATTTGGGCTACGAAGTGGACTTTACGGCGGCAGACGACTTCAGCGTGGGTGGCTCCCAAACCGCAGCGCAGTTCGTCGATTTCCTCGATGGCGGGGTGCAGACGGATACGGATATCGTTACCATCACGGTGACGGCTCCGGCGGACATAACTCCACCGGCGGTGCAGTCGATCGTCCGGGCGGACAGCAGTCCGACAGGGGCGGATAGTGTCGGGTTTACAGTGACTTTCAGTGAAACCGTCAATGACATCGAGATTACGGACTTCGCTTTGGCCACGACGGGAACGGTCGCCGGGACCATTACCGGTGTTTCTGCGGCGAATGGAACGGTGGTGACGGTAACTGTCGGGAGCATTGCTGGTGACGGGACCCTGGGGCTGAATTTCGTCACGAGCGGTGATAGTGTCACCGATGATGCGGGGAATCTTGCCACTACAGGTTTCACCGGAGAGGTTTACGCGATCGATAACTCTGCTCCGGTCCCGGTGATTTCCGGCCCGACGGGTACGACTACGAACGATCCGTTTACGGTCACGGTCGACTTCGGAGAAATCGTGACTGGTTTCGTTTTGGGAGATATCCAGGTGACCGGAGGCACAGTTTCGGGGTTCACGGATCATAGCGATGGGACCTTCACGGTGGGGATCGATGTCGCCGCCGACGGAGTGGTGACGGTGGATGTGTCGGGCGGTGTTGCCCAAGACGCTGCAGGGAACGATAATACCGCCGCTACCCAGTTTTCGGTCACGGTCGATACCACGCCTCCGGGCGCACCGATATTGAGCCCGGCAGATGATGCAACGACGGTCGCGATCGATTCCAACTTGGTCCTGACTTTTGCCGAGGACGTCACCAAAGGGACGACGGGAACGATTGAGATTCGGACGGGGGGAGCAGCCATCCAGACCTTCGCGATTACGGATGCGGCAGTTTCGATCAGCGGAAATGTGGTGACGATCGATCCGGCAGATTTGTCGCCGGGAACGGAATACTCTGTGCAAATTGCGGCGGGAGCGATCCAGGATTTGGCCGGAAACGACTATGCCGGGATCTCTGATGACACCACCTGGACGTTCCACACCCTGACCACGGGATCGTTGGGAGACTTCGTCTGGTATGACATCGACGGGGACGGTGTTCAGGATGCTTCCGAACCGGGATTTGCCGGAGTCACGGTGAATGTGCAGGAGTTTGTGCCGAACGGATCGGGTGGGTTTAATGTGGTGAACCGGGGTGACTTGGCCACGACCACGGCGGCGGACGGCAGCTTCACGGCGGGAAATCTACCGGTTGATCCGGTCAACGGAACCGCCTACCGACTGGTTTTCAGCAAACCGACGGACACGGAGTTTACCCAAACCGCACAGGGCACCGGAGAGATCGACTCGAATGCGGCATCGAGCGGACTCTCGCCAACTTTGGCCCTGAATCCGGCAACGACTTTGGTTCACACCAGTATCGACGCGGGCTTGGTCGGGACACTCTCGTTAGGGGGAACCGTCTGGAATGACGCGAATTCCGATGACGGATTGAAGGCCGGGGAAACGGGTGCCGACGGAGTCACCGTGAATCTCTACACGACTCAAGACACGGTCAACCCAATCAAAACGACTACTACGTCCGGGGGCGGGCTTTATCAGTTTACCGACTTGTTCTCCTCAGCTCAGTTGGCGACGGCGTTTGGGGCGGCGACGGACTACGTGGTCGAATTGATCCCCGGAGCGAACCCGCTCACGGCGAAAGCGGGTGATAGTGATGCCGATCCGGTGACGGGGCGTGCGACGATCACCCTGATCGCGAGCGAGGCCAATCTGGATGCGGGATTCGATGTGGTCGTGCCGGCCAGTCCGGCCTTCGTTCCGGCGGTCGAGGCGACGGGCGTGTCACTAGGGTCGGACCTCACCCTAACCTTCGGCGAGGACATGGCCAAGGGGACGGGGAATATCGTGATTCGCTCCGGTGGAACCGTGGTCCAGACGATCGATGTTGCCACGACGGCGGTGACCATTGGCGGCGGGGTCATCACGATCAATCCACCTCAGGATTTGGCGGCGGGAACGGTGTATTCGGTTCAGCTGGGTTCGGGCGTGTTTACGGATACGGCGGGTAATGCCTTTGCCGGGATCTCCGACGACACGACCTGGAATTTCACGACCGCGCCGGCCAACGTGCATCTCAACGAGTTCCATTATGACAATGCGGGAACTGATGTTGGAGAATTCGTCGAAGTAGCCGGCGATGAGGGAACGGACCTGACGGGCTGGACGGTTCTTCTCTACAACGGAAGCAATGGAACCGTTTACGATACGATCAATCTTTCCGGAACCATTCCCGATGAAGGAGGCGGCCAGGGTGCCGTGAGTTTCTCAAGAGCTGGAATCCAGAATGGTGATCCCGACGGAATTGCCCTGGTGAATAATCTCGGAACGGTGGTGGAGTTCATCAGCTACGAAGGAAGC
>CAYGQD010000002.1:23580-89832 GCA_964351855.1 uncultured Verrucomicrobiales bacterium | reverse complement strand
CAACGCCATCTCCGGCAACGCCATCTCCGGCAACGCCATCTCCGGCAACGCCATCGCCACCTGTGGTGGCCCCTGCTCCTCCAGCTCCAGCACCGTCCGTCCCTAGGCCGACTTCACCGAGCACTACCGAGCCTCCCAAACCTTCAGATCCCAGCTAGATTCCTTGCGAAATCCAGGGTGTCGATATCCGCGACGCTTTTGTCATGCCGAACGGCTTTGATTCGAGGGAAGCGCAACGCGAGCCCTGAGTTGTGGCGTTTGCTGGGATGGATCGAATCGAACGCAATTTCAAGAACGACGTTCGGATCAACTTCGTGAACGCGCCTTTTTTTGGAAATGGTGTGTTCGGTAAAATGCTCTGTCAGTTGCTCGATTTCTTGGTCGGTCAATCCGGAATACGCCTTGCCGATCACGACGAAGGCATCGGTCTTCGGATCTCTCACCGCAAAGGTGTAGTCGCTCAACACGTGGCTGCGCTTTCCATGGCCCTGCTCCGCGCGAACCACGACGCAGTCGAGCGTGGACATCGGTTTCTTGAGTTTGAGCCAACTGAGGCCACGCCGGCCCGGCGAATATTCGCTCGCTGAATCTTTGGCGATAAGCCCTTCATTGCCCCGCTTTCGGGCTGCTTTAAAAGCCGCTTCCAAGTCCTCGGTCGAATCCGCCTGATGGACGCGACACATCTCGAACGGATCGATCCAGTCGATTGTCTCCAGAAGTTCGCGGCGCTCGCGGAGCGGGTGATCGAGCAAGCTGGTTCCATCGCGCCAGAGGAGATCGAAGGCAATGAAGCGCACCGGAACACTGGCCCCAAGAAAGAGATCCCCGTCATTGAGTCGACCGAGCCGTTTCTGGAGATCGAAGAACGTCAGCTTTTTCCCTTCCGCGAAAGCGATGATTTCTCCATCCAGGATCACGTCGGCGTTCAACGCCCGAGCCGGTTCCAACAACTCGTGAAACTCGGCATGAAGCGGCCGAAGATCGCGAGAAAATAGCTCGACCTGATCGCCTCGTTTGTGGAGTTGGGCGCGAATTCCATCGAACTTGTCTTCGAGCCAAACTCGGCCCGCTTCACCCAGCCGTTTCCAGATTCCACCTGCGGTTTCTTCCGGACTGGCGAGCATCACATGGATGGGGACAAACGGCGTGAGGCTGGCGGAGTCCAAGGTGTTGCGGAACGCCAGAACGGCGGTTTCACCAAGGTCGCCGGTCAGCATGTGAGCACGACGAACGAGCGGAGCGGAAGCTGCAAACGCCGCCGCAATCGCCTCTTCGATCAGCCCTTCTTTCAAGCCCACCCGCAAATCACCCGAGAGAATTTTCACCAAGTATTGGCCTTCCGAGGGATGCATCTTCAGGAGTCGATCGCGCAGCAACGCGGATTTGGCCATCGGACCACGAGCCTTCGCAAGTTGCTCGAAGAGCTCACGAATCTCAACCAGCGTCGAGGGCTCAGGCTCGGTTCTGCCCTGGAGAAGGAGAAAGGCCGCTCGCCCGGAATCGCCCTGACCGCGTGCAACCTGCCGATATTCCGCTTCGGACCGATTAGTGGCTTCGAGGAGCGCCCGTCGAGTGATGGCCCAGCCGACATTGAGCGCGCGAATCTCTTCCTTCCGGCCAAACGGTCGACCGGAGAGGAAAACCGAGGCCAGCGCGAGCGCCTTTTCAGAAAGGCTTCGGAAATACTCGGCCAGCAAGTCGACTTTCTTCAGCTTTCCCGTCGAAGCGGCGATTTGATCGCAGATTCTAGCAAACACCGCGAATTCGCCTTCGCTCCCGAGCACCTCTTCTGCCTGCACTGGAATTTGCACGGGGCTCTTACCAAACAGCTCCATCTGGTTTTCACCCGTGAGTGACCACGCTTCCCAACCTCGCGCCCGCAGATCGGCGGCAAATTCATCGGCAAATCCGTGCAACGTCAGAACGCGCTTCGGTTCAATCATCTCGACATAGCGAACCAGGCCATCGTAGTCCGCATGATCGCTGAGCGGAAAAACCTGATCGACTTGGTAGCGAAACTTCGCGCCGGGATCGATCCCCCAGCCGCTGATCATCGCGGTGACGCGGTTTTTAACCTTGCGGAGTTGCTGGGAGCGAATCGCGTTGGGCGGCGCGATCACGACCTGCCCTTCCAGACGGGAGCCAGCTTCCAGCACCTGCCAGGGTGGTAATTTGTAACCCAGTTCCCCATAAATATTGGTCATTCTGGCCGCTGAAGAATGCAGAAGAAACTGCAGTTCCGGGGCTCGCTGGCCAAGGGCGATGAGGACCTCTTGCGCTTTGCCGAGCGAGTAGGCACCGAGCATGGGAGTGGCTCGATCCTCCAACGCTTCGCGGACGAAGCGAACGATGTCCTCCATCACCTGCTCACTGGGCGGGAGACGGTATTTCGGCAAGCCAAAGGTCGTCTCCATAATCAGCGTGTCTGCTTTCTTCGCCTCAGCGGCCGTTGCCGCGACGCCTTGGCGGAGCTTGAAATCACCGGTGTAGAGCAAGGAGGCGCCATCGTCTCGTTCCAGATGGATTTGGGCGGAGCCCAGGATGTGTCCGGCCGGAATCAGGACGGCTGAAAGATTGCCCACGGGGAAGGCTTCACCAAAATCGTATCCCGTCAGCTCTCCGCGCTTCCCGAATCGTTTTTCGACAAGCAGCTTTGTGGTGGTCGAACAGATCGACGCAGCATGCGGAGCGACATGATCGGCGTGCGCATGAGAAACGAAGGCAGAAGCTTTGGCGTGGTGCGGATCGAGCCATAAATCCACGTCCGACAGGTGAACGCCGTCTCGGAAATCAACATGGATCGGTTTCATACCGGGAGAACGCTTCCCATGATGCGGTCGGTTGCGAAAGGGAAGTTTGCGACGGGGCGTTGCCTACGACTCGCCGCGCCGATACTGAAAGGGAACGGAATCGACAATCGCACGAACGAAGGCATGGAAGCGAAGATCTTCCTTTGCCGCCGTTTGGAAAATCTGGTTCAGAGCCGGCCGGTCGTAGTAGTAGATCCCGCGCCCCAGAGCATAGGTGAGCATCTTTGCCGCGAGATTCTGGGAAAATGCCTCTTTCTTTTCGCCACTGAGGATCATCCGCAGCTCGCTGGCTCCGGCAAAGCGTTCGCCAGTGTAGAGTTCCCCACTCGGGTCGATTTTCTGGCCGTTCTCGGCATCGCGCCAACGCCCGATTCCATCGTAATTCTCCAGAGCAAACCCAATCGGATCCATGCGCGAATGACAGCTGGCACAGACGGGATCTTCCCGGTGAATCTCCAGTTGTTGTCTCATGGTAAGCTTTTCATCGGTATGCTTCTTGACCTCTTCCAGGTCAGGAACGTCTTCTGGCGGTGGGGGTGGCGGCGTCCCGAGAAGATTTTCCAGCACCCAATTCCCGCGATTAACGGGCGAAGTTCGGGTCGGGTTGGAAGTGATCGTCAAAATGCTGGCGTGGCTGAGAATGCCACCGCGCCGTTCACGCTCCTGACCTTGCAAGGAAACACGCCGGAACTGATTTCCCTCGACGCCGGGAATTCCATAATGCCGAGCCAGGGGTTCATTGAGATAGGTGAAATTGGCGTTGAGAAGATCCGTCACCGGACGATTTTCCGAAATGATGGCACCGAAGAAGCGCTCGCTTTCCTCACGCATCGCCTGGCGAAGGGAAGCGTTCCAGCTTTGGTAAATCTTGGGATCGGGTTGGGCCAGATCCAGGTTGCGAAGCTGGAGCCACTGCCCGCCAAAATTCTGCACGAACGCGGTGGTCTTGGGATCTGCCAGCATCCGATCCAACTCGGCGGCGAGATTCTGGCGAAGTTGCCCCGCTTCCGCCAGATTCAGCAAGCGATCATCCGGAGTCGAGCTCCAGAGAAAGTAGGAGAGGCGGGAAGCGAGCGCGAATTCGTCGATCTTGTGAACCTGCTTGGGATCATCCGGACGGGCTTGGGATTCGGCGCGAAACAGGAAATTGGGTGAGACGAGAATCGCTTGAAGCGCTAGTTTGACACCTGATTCGAAGTTATCGCCCTCCGATTTGGCGAGTTCGACGAATTGGAGGAGGCGATTCACTTCCGCATCCTGAACGGGGCGACGCCAACTCTTTCGGGCAAATCGGGTGATGATTCGCTTGGCCCGATCCATCTCAGAACCTGTTCCTCCGCTCGCAAAAATCGCCTGATGAATCGGACCAGGAGGCGGAGGCTTGAGGTTGACCGGGCCGACCAACTCTGCCCGCAAAATGTGCAAATTGCGATCCCGCCGACGCGGATTGCTGTTTTGGGGATCATAGTGATCGTTGAGGAATTCCATTTCCAGCCAACGATCGCCGCGCCGCGCCTTCACCTTCAAGACCTTCACTTCCGGTTGGTCACGCTCCGCCTTGATTTCGAAATCTTGCTCGCGATTTCCTTCAAAGCGCACCCGCATCTTAGGCAACTCATCGCCAGCGTGATCCGCCCCCACCAAAACTCGCAATTCGTAATCACCGTCCCGCGGTACGTTCAGTTTCACGCCAATCGTTCCGACCGAGGCGAGAGATCCGGTTCCGTTGGGAGCATGGCGGACGCCCCGAAAATGGTCTTCCGGGGTGGCGACAAAACGCTCCGGCTCCGGAGGATGGGTCTGGATCGCGGCAGAGAGAACGCGATCAGCAGTGATTGCGTATTTCTCAAAGAGGCCCGGCGACATTGATAGCACGTCCCCGACGTTGTCGAATCCATATCCGGTATCGTCCGGAGGGAGATCTGCGGAGGGATCAAAGCCGACATCTCCGACCAAATCCCGAATCGAGTTGCGGTATTCTTCGCGATTCAGCCGACGGATGGTGACCCGTCCCGGATCGGGGTTTTCCGGATCGAGTTTGAAAACGCGACTTTCGATCCAGGTGGCGAGTATGGTTCGCTCGGAATCACTCATGGGCTCGCGCTCGCTCGGTGGCATGAGCATGGCCTCGACGTTATGATGAATCCCCTCCCAAAAACCGAGCGCGGCCAGCATCTCTTCCTCTGAGGCAAAGGCGTCCATCTCAATCCCTCCTTTTCCGGCACCATCGCCGTGACACTCGTAACAGTGATCCATGAGAATCGGCTCAATGTCGTTTTGGAAGCTGATCGGCGCGGCGTTGCCGAGGTTCCTGGCCACATCAAAGCGCTGCACGGCTCCCGCAAGAAAGAGTACGAGAACCAATGCCGAAGCGATGACGTGGCGAAATCCCATGATTGCCCCGTTAGATGTCCCCGCTGCCTTCCCTGTTCAATCGCCCTTTTTCCTCTTCCGTGGCCTCCAGCTAATTCGCTTGCGATTGTTCGAACAAATCGGCAGGGTTCAGGTTCCTAAACCTTATGAAAAACCGAGTTCTCGTTCCAATCATCGCTCTCTCCCTCCTCCCCGGCTTCTCTGCCTTCGCCCACGATGGAGATCACGAACATATTACCGGGCCCAATGGTGGTCGCATGTTGCACGCCGTTGAACCCCATCTCGAGTTCTTGGTTTTGGAAGGCGGAAAGGTGAAAATCTCCGCGATCGGTGACGGTGACAAGGCCATTCCCATCGCCGACCAGTCCGTGAAGCTGACCGGCGGGAACCGAACCAACCCGACTCGGATGACCTTTGCCAAAGTTGGCGATGCTCTGGTCTCGAATGAGACGCTGCCGGATTTGAAAAGCTTTCCGGTGGTTTTGCAGATCAAATCCGGTTCCGGAAAGTCTGTTCTCGAAAAATTTCAGCTCAATTTGGCCGATTGCCCAACGTGCGACTTCTTGGAGTATGCCTGCTCTTGTGATCACGACCATGATCACGATCACAAGGACGAGAAGAAAAAGTCGTAGTTTGCTGAAGCGGTTCTTTGCCGACCAACCCTTTCAAACGAAAAACGCGTTCTGGTTTCCCAGAACGCGTTTTGAATATTGCGGTAAGGAGCGCGAGCACTCCTCCGAATCGGATTAAGCTTGGGAAGCGGTAATCGCCTCGCCACCTTTTTCTCCGGTGCGGATGCGGACGGCTTCATCGACCGTGCTGACAAACACCTTACCATCACCGATCTTGCCGGTGTTGGCGGTCTTGACGATTGCATCGACGACCTTGGAGGCATTTTCGTCTTCCACCACGATCTCTAGCTTCACTTTGGGCAAGAAATCGACGGTGTATTCACTACCGCGGTAAATTTCCGTGTGACCCTTCTGGCGTCCGAACCCTTTGACTTCACTGACGGTCATTCCTTGGACACCGACCTCTGACAGGGCGTCTTTGACGTCTTCGAGTTTGAACGGTTTGATGATGGCTTCAACTTTCTTCATGGCGATGTTGGTTTTATTTTTGGAGTTAAATTTTAGTTACGCCGCTTCATAAAGCGACTTTCGTGCCAAATTCAGAAAAGCCTCCACGCAAAGGGGAAAATAGTGAGAACTTGTGTTTTGTGAGAGGATGGATGGTCACCTAGAGACCTCCGGGTGATAACTTTCTTACCACTTTGCCTCGAAATCCCCTTCGAAATTCTCATCGTAAACGTTTCCCAATCACGTCCCAAGAGTATGCTCGAGACTATGAAATTCGCCATTTCCGCTTTTTGCTTGGTTCTCTTTTCCCTCCCAAGCTTTGCCGAAGACCTCCTCCTGCCACCGACCTACCAAACCGGCAAAAAGTATGTGCTCCGGAATGAGCAGCAGACGAAGATTACTGCGGGGAATGACATCCAGACCATCTCTCTCAGCCTGGACATCGAAGTGCTTTGCGAACGCGCAAAAGGTCGCCCCGGTCAACGCGTTCTTAATACCACCATTTCCCGGCTCAAGGCCGACATGAAACTGGGAGCCCTGGCGATGAATTACGATTCGGAAGTGAAAGGCAGCGAAAAAACCCTGCTCGGCCAAACGTTCCAGAACATCGTCGCGCAGGAATTCCGCATTTTCCTGAACGAAGCCGATGAGGTTGTGGAAGTGGAAGGATTAAAGGACTTGGGTGCGAACAATCCTCTCGCTCAGCAATTCGGCCCGAAACAACTGACGCAAATGGTGGTTCCGCAGCTGAATTTGGGAATCCCGAAAACAGGAGTTCGGAAGGGAGAGTCCTGGACCAACCAAGTCGATGGCAAATTCGGGCCCGGCACGAATCTGAAGGTGGATTACCGTTTCGATTATGTGGGCGATGAACCTGGGAAGGAATCGCACGCCAACTTGAAATACGAAGCCGATCTGGCGATGAAACTGACGGGCGGTGGCGATGAAACAGATCAACGCCTTTCGCTTTCGGTCGAAGATGGAAGGTTGACCGGCACCATCACGATCGACAAGGATCTCCGCTTTCCTCAAGGTGGAGATACCGAGATTGCGATGACGATGAAAACGCCGAACCCTCAAAATCCGGCGGAGACACTCGAACTCCCGGTCAAGCAAACGATCCAATTCCGGGTTCTGAGTGTCGAACGGATTGGGTTGCTGCGGTAAAGACTTCCGGTTGATTCTACGCGGCGATCGATTGCTGGTCCTGCTCTTTCGCTTGCAGTTTCTCGTAAACGTATTGAACCGGAAGGTGCTTGGCGATGACTTCGAAGAGTTCATGCCGCTTGAAGGGTTTGGCAATGAAGTCGACGCAACCAGCTTCCAACGCCGCGATGCGCTGATCTTCGAGCGCAAAAGCGGTGAGAGACACGATCACCGGCATCTGGTCGCCCGCTTCCGCAGCAATGGCCCGGGTCGCTTCCGTGCCCCGCATCTTCGGCATTTCTTCGTCCATGAAAATGACATGAGGCTGCCAGCTGCGCCATTTCTCGACCGCAATCTCGCCATTTTCAGCCTCAGCGAGGGTGAAGCCAGCCGTGAGGAGAAACTTCTTCATCAGCAGCCGGTTCAACGGCTGATCTTCCGCAATCAGGACGCGAACTTCCGGATGCCCCGGAGTCAGCCCGACGATTTCATCGCTTTCCGAAGACGCGTCTTGCTGGCTTTCTTCATCAACCAGTTGGTACATGGGCAACTGTAAATTGAAGGAAGTGCCCACGCCCTGCTCGCTCGCGACATTCACTTCACCGCCCATCAACTCCGTGAAGCCTTTGACGATCGCCAGTCCAAGGCCCGTTCCCTGACTCGAACTCTGGCCACTCTTGGTTTGGACGAATTTCTGGAAGAGTTTGGGAAGTTCTTCTGCGGAAATACCTTCACCGGTATCGATCACCTCAATCACGAGGATAAAGGGATAGCGCGTCGGATCGTGTTGTTCGGCTGGCGGATAGTGGGCTCCCACTCGAAGCGTCACGCTTCCTTCACTCGTGAACTTCACCGCGTTGCTCAAGAGATTAATAAGGATTTGGCGGATCTTACTCTTGTCTCCTTCGATCCATTTCGGGAGGGTCGTGGTCGCGGCCAACTCCAGGGCGATTCCCTTGTTCCGGGTATTGACAGAAAGCATACCGTAGACGGATTTCAGGAGCATTTCCAGATCGATGCGGCCCGGCAAGAGTTCGGCCTTTCCAGCTTCAATCTTGGAAACCTCCAGCACATCGTTGATGACTCCGAGCAGGTGTTCGCCGCTGTTGTTGATGATCTCCAAATTCTCACGTTGACGGAGATTCAACGAATCATCCCGAGTCATGACCTCAGAGAAGCCGATGATCGCATTGAGCGGAGTTCGCAGCTCGTGAGTCATTTTCGCCAGGAAATCACTCTTTGCCTGGTTGGCGTCATCAGCGGCCAAGCGCGCTTCCTTCAATTCTTGGGCTTGGCGGGCTTCTTTTTGGCTGAGCTGAAACTGGGCAATCGCGATTCCCAGCTGGCCAGCGATGGATTGCAGCAGACTACTTTCTTCTTCTTCCCAAAAGCGGACGCGATCACACTGATGAAGCACGATCATCCCGTTCGCCTGTTCCAAGTGAGCCGTTCGGGTTGCCAAGGTCGAGCGCGCATCCTGGCCCAGCAACTGACGATTCGGATCGTCGAGGTTCTTGGCCGGATCCATGGACTCAATCGCAACGGCATGTTCCGACCCCAAAATCTGATGGGCCAGTTGATGAGTGGTGGGAATTCGTAAGTGACGGAGGCTCTGAAAGGGCGGAGCGACAAACTCTGCCAGAATCTCCAGGCTATCAGGATCGTCCCAGGCGTAGGTGGCAATGAAACAGCGGCTGGCACCGAAGTGCTCGCTCAGAGCGTGAAGGGCACGATCGAAAACCTGCGTTCCGTCCAGACTCCTTCGAAAAGCCGCGCTGGTCCGCTCCAGAAGCATGGAGTGTTGAATCTGGCGGGCCAACTCCGCTTCCGCTCGATTTCGCTCGTTCGCCAAGCGTTCACGGTCCGCCAGATCCTGGGTCGTCCGAATCCGATAGAGGACAAAAATCGCTCCAAAAACGCTTCCTCCTCCCACGACAATGAAGAGCGTGATCGCCCAGAACGTCCGAAACCAAGGCGGATCGATCACCAGATCCAGGGGTTGGTGCATCGCTTGCCAATTCTGACCGTCTGGAGAAACCCGAAGATGAAAGCTGTAGCGACCGGGCTCCAACCGCGAGTAGCGAGCCTTGCGAGTTTCACCCGCCTGTTGCCATTCCGTATCATATCCCTCTAAGCGAAACTCAAATTGGCTGGTGCTCGACATCGAATAATCCAAGGTTCCGAATCGAATCGCCAACGGCCTCTCACGATCGTAAGAAAGCCGAAGTGGTTCGCCAAAGAACGCAGCCAGCGGCTTTTTCAGCGGGCCATCCTTACCGACTCGGACCGAGTCTCCGTGCAACTCCAATCCCGTTAACAAGGGCAAAGGCGGCTTCTGAGCTTTCGGCAATAAATCCGGCAGGATCCGGTTGAACCCGTTCGAGCCACCAAAATAGAGCGAGCCATCCTTCGCCTTGAGGACTGCTTTGGGATGAAAACTGAGGCCTTGTAAACCATCGCGTGGGGTGAAGTGCCGCAGATCATCACGTTCCGGATCATACACGGACAAGCCGGAGCCGCTCGAAATCCAAACGTTCCCCGCATCGTCGAGCGCCAGCCCGAACACATGCCAAGGCGTCGCCTGGTTCGTCCTTCGGTTGAAATTGGTCACGGCACCCGTGTTTGGACGAAAGCGACTAAATCCGCCATCATACGATCCAATCCAGAGTGATCCATCAATCCCGCTGGTGATGGCATAGACGTTCTCCGAGGGAAGCTTTTCGGCCCCGGGAATTTCCCGATAACTCCTCATGAGGTCTTTCTCCGCATCATACTGCCAGAGGCCTCCACCGCCGACGGTTCCCGCCCAAATCGTTCCATTCACGTCCTGATGGAGGAAATTGACGAATCGTGGCGCTTGCGAGCCTCCACTCGCCCGGACCCGGGTAAACGTTTCCTCTGCCTCCGAGAAGCGAACCAATCCACCGCCCAAAACACCGACCCAGATGGTTCCTTCGTGATCTTCGAACAAGGTCGAAATGGAATCTCCCGGAAGGGAGCCCCGTTCCTTGAGATTGCGCCGATAAACGCGATATCCAGCCACTTCGGGATCTCGTCTCAACAGCCCGCCACCTCTCGTGCCGAGCCAAACACGCCCCTGCTGATCTTCCACCACACAGTACACATAAGGATGGGGCAACGTTTCTTCGTTCTTCGGGTCGTGCTGAAATCGGGTAAACTCACCGGATTTAGGATCAAACAGGTTGAGTCCGAACTCGGTTCCGATCCAGATGTTCCCGGCTCCGGTTTCGCTCATCCCCCAAACGGAGTTGTTGGTGAGGGAATTCAGATTTCCGGGTTCGGACAGATAGTGAGGAAACCAGAACCGGTTCAAACTATGCTGGCTGATTTCGCCCAGACTGGTTCCAGCCCACAGCACATTGCGTCGATCCTCGAAAATGGTTTCCACTGACCCGCGAACCAGGCTGCTACTGTCGTGGTGCTCATGGCGATAGGTATTCCACCGTTTTGATTCGGGATGGTAGCGGGCCAACCCCGATTGCGTTCCTGCCCACACATCGCCCTTACTATCCACTCGCAGTGAAATGACATCTCCACCAAACCCGGAACCGTTCTCCCCCTCAATCCGGATCTGATCGATGACGGTGCCATCTTCCGCGATCCGAAAAATCCCGGCTCCAATGGTACCCATCCAGATCTCGGGCTTACCCGCTTGATCTCTTCCAACCGCGAGAGCTGTGCATTCGACGCTCGGATTAGAGATCAGTTCCCAGGTATTCTCAACCCTTTGTCGGTAGAGTCCGCTCCCTTTGGTTGCGACCCAGACACTGCGCCCGGACGAAGAATTTCCCTCCGTGAGAGCTAGGCTGGTGATGAATTCACGCCCTTGGCTGAGGCCGAGTTTAATCCGCTCAAAGTTTGCACTGCTTCGATCCAGCCGAGCCAATCCGCCCTCGGTTCCTACCCAAATGTGTTGATTCCCATCCTTCAGCACCGCAGTCACGGAATCGTGGCTGAGCGTCGCCGGATTGCTAGCCTGACTGCGAAACTGAGCCATCCGATTGGATTCGGGGTGATAGCGAACCAGTCCATTATTGCGGGTTCCGATCCAGAACCAACCGGAGACATCCTCGGCCAAGACCTGGAGATCGTTCGACCATTTCAAACCAGCGCCCCCCAGATACTGCTGAAGCTCAAACCCGTCATAGCGTGCCAAACCCGACTCGCTGGCGAACCAGATGTAGCCCTGGGAATCTTCCAGAATACTCCGAACCCGGCCCGCCGCCAGCCCCTGACGCTCAGTCATGTTCGTAAACACGATCCGTTGCTGAAGATAACCGGCCTTCACGCTGGCCCGTTCCTCAGCCTTCAAGAAACCATACCAAAAGAGAACGATGGTCAGAATGAAGGCGAAACGCATGTGAGGCAGTTAACTAGGAGTTCCCGATATCTAATGAATCGAAAACAACTTAACCGCAGAACACTTTTTTACAATTATGTAAATTATAGAAAAACAAACAATCAATCCAGCCTCAAGGCAACGGCGGACCATCAAAGGGCAAACTCTCGATTCGCTCCCGAATTTGAGGCAAATTCAGCGGCTCTAGCGTCATCTTATTCCACCACTCATGGGCCCGTTTCGGATTGTAGCGCTCGTTCCAATAGGGAGTGAGAGCCCCCGTTTCATCCCTCCAGATATCGAGCTCCTGAAGCAAATCCCGCACGATCTCAGGTTCATCCTCCGCCAGATTCGTCGTTTCCCCCAAATCTTCCGCCAAATTGTAAAGCTCCACGGATCCATCGTCGAAGAAATGAATCAGCTTATGGTCCCGAGCTCGCACCGAACCGCTCGGTCGGGAGTGATGATAATGCGGATAATGCCAATAAAGCGTTTCCCGAGAAATGCGGCTTCCGGGCCGTTGCAAGAGGGGAACCAAACTGTGCCCATCCAGGATTTGATCGGGCCCAATCGATTCCGCGGCCTCAATCAACGTCGGGTAGAAATCGATGCTCATCGTTGGCTCATGACACACCGTTCCGGCCTTCGAAACCTTTGGCCAGCGAACGAGCGTGGGAATACGTACGCCTCCTTCATAGGGCGATCCTTTCTCATCCCGAAGCGGATCATTGATCGTCACGACGTGACCTTGGCCATCGTAGCGCGACTTCAAGGCTCCGTTGTCGCTCGTGAAAATAACGATGGTATTGCTGGCGAGCTCCAAATCGTCCAACGCATCCAGAATCCGGCCAAAACTCTGATCGATGTGTTCGACCATTGCGGCATAGACCGGATGGGTGGGATCATCAGGATTCGTTTTCGGCTTGGCCTCATACTTCGCGATCAATTCCCGCTTGGCTTGAAGAGGGATATGAACCCCGTAATGGGCAACCGTCACAAAAAACTCCTTCTCCCGCTGGGTTTCCAGATAGTCGCAGGTCAAATCCGTTAAAAAATCCGCCAAATAGGTTCCGGGAGCGACATCGACTTTCGGCGTCGTCCGAAATCCGGGAGCAAAGTGGGAGCCGCCAGTTTGCACAACCGTTTGGTAGCCCTGGCGCTCGGGTTGATGATGGGGTCCATTTCCCAGATGCCACTTCCCGAAGTAAGCCGTTTGATAATCAGACTCCGACATCATCTCGCCAATCGTGACGATTTCTGCCGGCATCGACATTGCGTTCGGCGGTTCGGTAATTTTTTCGAACGGGCGATAGTGCCCCGGAATATGCGCCGTCAGTTGAATCCGCGTGGGATACTGCCCAGATTGAATCGCCGCTCGGGTGGGTGAACAGACCGCGCCATTCGCGTAAAAGTTCGTAAATCTGACGGAAGACTGCGCAAATTCGTCAATTCTAGGAGTTTCGATCCAGCTTTCCCCGTAACACCCCAAATCATGCCACCCCAGATCATCGACCAAAAACAGAATGACGTTGGGCCTCGCCTGAACTCCGGAAACCTGAAAGACTCCCATCGAAATCAGAAAATAAGTGGAAACTCGGGAGACCCTCTTTAAAATTTCTTTCATAAATTAGAAAATTTTAGAAACATTCGATTAACCAGATTTGGTATTTGGGATGCAACGACGTAGCCGACGCGCCTGTCGGTGGACTCCGACTGTTCACCTTACTCGATACTCTCCGACGTGAAACGCCATTTTTTGACACCCTGCGCCTACTTCTTATTCGTGCTGCTTCTTCCCAGTTGCGCGCTGCTATCCGGCGGCGGAAAACCTCGCGGCGAACATCCGATGGCAGACTTCGCCAAGACGCTCTCTGATCCACGCGATCCCCTGCCGGTGATCGATCTGTCAGCCAATTCCGAGAGTTCTCCTCCGATCAGGGCAACCCCGGTTCAGCTCGTCGCGTCCGCCCCCATGACCACGTCGAACGCTTCCGATTCGGAATCGAACGGAAGTTCCGACGCCGCCTCGTCGCAGTCTCAGACATCGAATTTCCGCATTCCCCTGGCACCGCTTCCCCGTGATTTAGAGGCACCGCTGGTGGCCCAACCCCTGATTCCCACCTCCGACCTGGAGATCCCGGATGGGTTTCTCAATCTGACCAAACCCGCCCGCGCCGAAGACTTCGACCTTTCCTTCGCTCAAGCGGGCGAGATTGCGGCTCAGACCTATTGCGCTACCTGTCATCTCTTTCCGGAACCCGACTTGCTTGATCGCCACACTTGGCTGGGGAGCGTCCTGCCCGCAATGGCCCCGGGCGGCAGTCGCCATACGCCCGTTCTTGATCCCGGAACGCTCTCGCTTGAAACGATGAATGATCCGCTGCTGGCCGCGAAGATGCACGCCCCGTTGATCGACGAGGAAACCTGGCAGAGCATCGTCGCCTACTATGGCCGCTTTGCGCCAGAAGCCCTGGAGCCTTCGACGCCGCCCCGCGAGATCGAATTCGGCCTTCCCGGCTTCCGGGTAGAGTTCCCCGAGTTTCACCTCGTCGATCTGCCCGCGACGAATACGATCCGGATTCACGAAGAACGCGGTCACATTCTCATTGGAGCGACCGATCCCAATACCTTCCTCGTGTTCGACCAGAATCTGAACCTGATTCAAGAAGCTCGCCTCGGCAGCCCTCCAACCTGGTTCGAGCCTCTCACCACCGCTGACGGCCAGAAAAAGCTATCGGTCACGCTCGCCGGCCACATGGATCCGAACGACCGGCAAACGGGGAGTTTGGTCTTCATCGATGAGTTTCCAGGCATTCCTGCTTACGACAACCCGATCATGCCCCTCACCAAGCTGCGTCGCCCAGTCCACACCCGATTTGGCGATCTCAACGGAGATGGCAGACTCGATCCCATCATCAGCCAATTCGGCGATACCGTCGGCCAACTGGCCTATTACGAAAGCCAACGCAACGGCAGTTTCCGTGAACGAATCCTGATTCCTCGCCCGGGATCCATTCGCAGCGAAGTACTCGACTTCGACAATGACGGGGACCCAGACATCGTCACCCTCATGACGCAGGCCCGCGAAGGCGTTTACCTCCTGCGGAACGACGGGAAAGGAAATTTCGAGAGCCAGCCGCTGATTCAATCCCCTTCCGTTTACGGCTCCAGCTCCTTTGAACTCGTCGATATGAATGGCGACGGACTCCTCGATATCATCCAGACTTGCGGAGACAACGCGGACTACTCACAAGTCTTCAAACCCTATCACGGCGTTTACATCTGGTTGAATCAAGGCAATGACGAGTTCGAAGTCGACTACTTCTATCCCATCAATGGAGCCTTTAATGCCCGGGCCCGCGACTATGATCTGGATGGTGATATTGATATTGCCTCCCTCGCCTACTTCCCTGACTACCAGCTTCGACCTCAGGAAGCGTTTGTTTATTTAATGAACGAAGGCGGACCGAATCTGAATTTCCATCCCTTCACCATAGAGGAGGCCCTCAGAGGGCGCTGGCTGCCGATGGATGTCGGTGATATCGATGGTGACGGAGATATCGACCTAGTGATGGGGAACTTCCTCCGCGCGTTGATGGGGCCGGGTCAGATCCCGGAGGAACTGCGGCGGAATTGGAGTGAGCCCGGGCCTCTCTTTGTGCTACTGCGGAACTTGGCCCGGTAATTCGAGCCAGCGGAAAGCGCGCAAGATGGTACTGGAGTGCTCAATTCCAGACAGCAAACTCATCGTACCCCTCGACGATCGGCAATAAATTAGAGGTTGGCATAGCTCGTGCTTCCTACTGAGCAGAGACGTTTCCGAAATAATACGGCGGCCCTCTCACGGTAACATTATAACCGCAATCCACTAACCTATCTAATCTACTATGAAATTGCTTTTGTCCGTGAATCGCCACCTCCGAAACTCGGAGCTTCCTCTCCTCGCTGCCCTCGGGTCCACCACCATCTTGAAGATCAAATGAAAATTAATCCGTACCTGTCCATTCTTGCCATTGCCGTCGGCCTTTCCCTCGGCGCTTGCAGCAAAGAAGAAGTCCCCACCCCCGAAACCGCTGAAGTCGAAGAGACGGTTGAGAAAGCCGTTGAAGCAAGCGCTGAAGTCGAAAAAACGGTCGAGAAAGCCGTTGAAGAGACCAAGGAAGCTACTGCTGAAATGGTTAAATCCGTAGAGAAGACAGCGGAGACCGTCGTTGCGGAAACCAAAGAAGTCGCGAAGGAGGCGGTCGCGAAAACCACGGAAGCCGTGGCAGCGGCTGCCACTTCGGCGTCTGTCAAACCGCTCAAGATCGCCTACAGCGACTGGCCCGGCTGGACGCCTTGGGAAATCGCGATCAAGAAAGGCTGGTTCAAAGAAGCCGGCGTCGAAGTCGAGTTTGAATGGATGGACTACGTCGGTTCTCTCGACGCTTTTGCCGCTGGAAACCTCGACGGCTGTCACATGACCAACGGAGACGCTCTTGTCATCGGCACGGACATGCCTTCCGTTTGTATCTTGATCAATGATTACTCGAACGGGAACGACATGTTGATTGTCGAAGAAGGCATCGACTCGGTCAAAGACCTCAAAGGGAAAAAAATCGGCTTGGAGGAAGGCTTCGTTCCTCACCTGCTCGTCCTTCAGGGATTGGAAGACAATGGATTGACCGAGGACGATATCGAAATCGTCAACACGCCAACCGACCAAACACCGCAGGTACTGAAAACTGGCGCAGTCAATGCGATCTGCGCCTGGCAGCCAAGTTCCGGAGTCGCCTTGCGTGAGGTGCCTGGCTCCAAAGCGGTTTATACGTCGAAAGACTGCCCCGGCCTAATCTATGATTGTCTCTACGTAACTCCGGAATCGCTCAAAGCGAATCGTGCAGAATGGATGAAGGTCGTCTCCGTCTGGTACAAGGTCGTGGACTTCATGAAGAACGAAGACAACATCGACGAGGTGTTGGAAATTCTGGCCGGTCGCGTCAGCGTTACCCCGGACGAGTATGAGCCGTTCCTCGCCGGAACCTACATCCTGACCTTGGACGAGGTTTTGCCAATCTGGAAGGAAGCCGAAGGACTCGGTTCCATCTACGGATCCAGCAAAGTGTCTGACGACTTCAACGTAAAATACGAAGTCTACGAAACGCCAAAAGATTACAAGGCCTACATCGATCCCTCCCTGACGATGGAATACGCCAAATCACTTTAGTGAACTGAGCATCGTGAGTCGTAGGGCTGCGCAGCGCCAACTGAACTGGCGCTGCGCAGCTTGTTCGCTCACCAAATTCGAACGCGGGCTTCCGCTCTTTACCGATGGCACCACCCAAGCCGGCTGCTGAATCTTGGTTTCAAGTTCGCGGTTCTCTCAATCAGGTCCGCGTCGGGATCTTGATGGTGGCGTCATTTACTCTGCCGCTGTTAATCTGGAGCTTCTTCGCTTACACTCCAGGACTCTGGGATATCAGTCACAAGCTGAAGATCACCACTGATGTCAAGACAGACGCGTATCCGACCATCTATCGGATCGATCATGTGATGGAGGCGGAGCGCTTCTCCGCCTTTCAGGAAATGGTGCGTCAGGCGAACGATCAAATCCGCGCCTACAATACCGGCAAAGGCGAACTTCCCTCCGGAGTCACAGTCGGCGCTCGATCCAACTCCAAAATCCTGAGGAAGCTCCACCCCATTGCGATGGAAGTGGAGTGGATCCGAGAGGATCAATCGACCGACAATACAGCCTTTTACCAAATCTGGCGAGATCTTGCCACAGGCGAACGAACCTTGCCCCATCGCTTACTCTCTGCGGAGAACCTGAACGTCATCAAAGAGAACTGGGAAATCATGAAAGCGGGTGGCGAGGATTATGATTCCGCCAGTTTCCCTTCCGAACCGCTGTTACATTTGATTCCGGACGGTGAACGCGCCGTCGGTCGCCCTTCTTATCTCCCGGCTCCTCATGAAGTCTTTTTAGCAGGACGCGATCTCTTCCTGGGAACCTCCAGCCGAGTTGATGCCGATCTGTTAGGCCGCTACGGAGATTCTTTGGCCATCGTCTTCACCGGTTTCCTGATTGCCTGCCTGGTTGGCCTCCCCATCGGCCTTCTGGCAGGAACCTTCGATTTTTTTGCGAAGCTGTTTGAGCCGTTTGTGGATTTTTTCCGCTACATGCCGGCACCCGCCTTCGGAACCTTGCTCGTCTTTCTCCTGGGAAGTCATGATGCACCCAAAGTCGCACTGGTCTTCCTGGGCACGGTCTGTCAGGCGGTTCTGATGACGGCGAACACGACCCGCCAACTCGACACCGGTCTTCTTGACGCCGCCCAAACGCTCGGGGCCAAAAAAGCGGACCTCGTCTTTCGAGTCGTCATTCCAGGGGTGATTCACAATCTTTATAACGATCTTCGCATCCTCCTCGGTTGGGCCTGGACCTGGCTCGTCATCGCCGAACTCATGGGCGTAAAAAGTGGTCTTACCGAAATCATCGACACCCACGGTCGCCGCTTCAATTTCGATATCGTGTACGCCACCATCCTCATGATTGGGATCACCGGATTCCTGACCGATCAGTTTCTCTCCCGCCTCCATCCGATTCTCTTTCCCTGGGTCGGAGAAAAGAAGCCGAACGCGGTGATGCGATTCCTAACCTGGCTCCCGATATCCATCCTCGAAGCGGCGAAACTTCGGAATCGCTCCATGGACGAGCATCTCGCGGCAAGAGAACAAACTTCGAAAGCCTGATGCCGTCACAACCGCCTTCCGCTCTGAGACTGGAACAACTCTCCTGGAGCGCGATTCAAGCGCTGCAGGACTCCGGTCACGATCTCCTCATTCTCCCGGTCGGTGCCACGGAGCAACACGGACCGCATCTCCCGATCAATACGGATACCGTTATCGCGGAACATCTTTGCGCCTTTGCTTCCGCAGAAACAAAGATCCCCGTTCTGCCTTCGCTCGCTTACACAGTTTCCGCCGGTCATACCACCAAATGGCCCGGGACGTTTTCGCTGCGACACGAAACGTTCATTCATCTCTTAGGCGATCTCGTCGATTGGATCGTGGCCACCGGATGGAGCCGCCTGCTCTTGGTGAATGCTCATTTCGGGAATGACGCGTCCCTTCGCGTGGCCGTGGATCAGTTGCGACTCCGCCACTTGGGTGCTCTGCAAATCGGTGCGATCAACACCTTCCAACTCTCCTCAGAAATCTGGAACGAGTTCACCGCTGACGCCGACGATCTTCACGCCAACAAAGCCGAGACCGATCTGATGCTCTATCTCACCCCGGAAACGGTAGCGATGGACAAGGTCGAAGATGACCCTGACCGAACCTCGGAAACCATCTTCAGTTATCCCGTTGGGCAGACCAGCTTGAACGGAATCACCGGTCGCCCCAGCGACGGAAATCGCGCCGACGGCGAACGCCTCTTTCTCAAAATGGGACGTCAACTGGCCGAACGGGTCGAAAAAGCAAAAACTGAAACGCCGCCGCTTGCGGCCGATCAGTGGCAACATCTGATCCAGTCGCAGCCCTAACCTTATCCTCAACCACCAACTATGAAGTCAGAACCCAAACCGGTTTTCGCCGTTCCAGAAGGCTTTCAAGCCAATCCCGCGAAGATCGAACGTCTCAAAGTCGAGTTGGAGTCGAAAGGCGTCCGCTATCTGCTTTCCAGCTATGTCGATGTTCACGGGGTTCCCAAATCCAAGGTCAACCCGATCGCCGCTCTGGAGAAAATGGCGAACGGTTCCGAACTGTTCACCGTCGGTGCGATGGAAGGAATGGGATTGGTTGGTCCCCAGGAAGATGAATGCGCCGCGGTACCCGATCTGGATACCGCGATCGTCTGCCCCTGGGATCGGCGTTTCGCCTTCTTCTTTGGCGATCTCTACTACCACGGCGAGCCCTATCCCAACGACAGTCGGCAAATCCTCAAACGGCAGATGGATCGAGCCTCCGCCATGGGCCTTACCTTTAACCTGGGAGTCGAGCCGGAGTTCTACGTGTTTCGCGTCGATCCGGAAACCGGTCAGCGTTCGACGCTCGCACCGCAAAAATTTGGTGGGCTCTGCCCGGCTTACGATGTCTACCAAGCCCTGAATTCGATGGAGTTTCTCGAGCCGATGGTAGAACAGATGAACGCGTTAGACTGGGGCGTGTTCTCCTTCGACCAAGAAGGCGGTCACGGGCAATATGAGTTTGATGCCGACTATGCAGATGCATTGACGATGTCGGACCGGCTCGTGTTTCTTCGCTTGATGGCCAAGCAAACGGCAGGTTCGATCGGCTGCATCGCCAGCTTTATGCCAAAACCGTTCGCGAACGACTTCCGCTCCGGGTGCCACTTCAACATGTCGATCGCGAGCCAAGAGACGGGAGACAACCTCTTCGCTCCCGAACCTGACTCCAATCCGTTCGCCGATCAGTATGGAATCAGTGTTTCAAAGATGGCCTATCACTTTATCGCGGGAGTCCTGAAACACGCCAAAGCGATTACCGCAGTTTCATCGCCCACCTATAATAGCTACCAGGGATTTCTCGCCCAAGGCGAAATGCTGGACGTGACCTGGGCTCCGGTTCTCGTCACCTATGGTCGCAACAACCGATCTTCAATGCTGCGACTTCCGTTGAATCGGTTCTGCGTCGAAAACCGCGCTCCTGACATGAGCGTCAATCCTTATCTGGCGGCCGCGCTTCATCTGGCCGCCGGTCTGGATGGCATCGAACAAGAACTAGATCCCGGAGCACCGCTCAACGACAATCTCTATCAACAAACGCGGAAAGAAATTCGCGCTTCAGGAATCGAGTTTCTCCCTGGAACGTTGCTTCATGCCTTGGAGGCGTTTGAAGAGGATCCGTTCATCGATGGTGTCTTCGGTGAAATGAAAGACATCTATCTTCGCCAAAAGACCATGGAGTGGAATAAGGAATTCTACGCCGTTCACGAAGCCCAACGCGAAGAGCGCCTCACCTTCATTTGATCCATGGCCGAACCGTTTCCTCAACATCCGGAAGACGCAGCTCCCGGCCCATCTCGTGCCTTGCTCGACGAAGTGAAGGCCGACTTCGGGATGATTCCCAATCTCGAGCGAACCCTAGCCTCAGCCCCTCCGGCCTTGGAAGGCTACGTTCGGCTCTGGGGTCTTTTTGACGAAACCAGTCTCACTCCCATCGAGCGCCAGGTGGTCTATCAAACCGCTAACGTTCTCAACAATTGCACCTACTGTGTTCCCTGGCACACTCTGCTGAGCCAGAACGCAGGAATGGAAGCCGAGGATGTGGAAGCTCTGCGCCTGGGGACTTCCCTGTCCGATTCCAAACTGGAAGCGCTCCGACGATTTACCCAGTCGCTGATCGAGCACCGCGGTCACCCGCCGGAATCTGCGATCGATTCCTTCTTCGCCGCCGGATACAGCGAAGCCCAAGCAATGGAGGTCATCCTCGGTCTCGCCGTGAAACTGATGAGCAACTACACCAACGGAATCGCCAAAACTCCCCTCGATCCCCAGGTCCAACATCTCGCCTGGGAGAAGCAGAAAACCGTCTCATGAAACTCCTCACCCTCAGCTCCAGTCCCAGACGCGACGGAAATTCCTTTCGCATGGCCAAAGCCGCAACCGATGGAGCCGCGTTCGCGGGGCATGAAACCGAACTCGTTTATGTGGACGACTACCTGAAGCATTTCTTGCGTGATTGTCGTCAATGTCGTGGTCAGGATGGCGAATGCACCCTCGAGGATGACTATCGCAGTCTCTTTCTGAACAAATTCCTCCCTGCTGATGGCGTTATTTTTGCAACACCTCTTTACTGGTATGGGATGAGTGGCCAAATGAAGACATTTCTGGACCGGTCCTTTTGCTATTATGCAGCTTCCCATCCAAACAGTGAGACCTATGCCGAGCAAATGTGCGGTAAGAAATTTGGTCTTCTCATCAGCTCTGAAGAATCATATCCAGGCGCGCCCCTCGGCGTGATTCATTCGGTTCAGGAATTCAGTCGCTACACGCATTCGGAATTCGTTGGCGTGGTTCAAGGCATCGGCAATAAGCGCGGCGATGTGGATCTCGATCCCGGAAGCGCGATCGAACGCTCCTACAAGCTCGGAGCAACCTTCTTCGATCAATTCTATACCGACTATCGCATGGACACTCCGCGAAGGGGCTCCGTCTGGGACAATGTCGGTTCCTAAGGAACGTTCTCTAAGACGAGACGATACCGAGCGTTGCCCGCTTCCAGAACGGCAAAGGCTTCGTTAATTTCGCTCATCGGGAAAGACTGGGTGATCGGTGCGATCTGTTTCCGCGCACAGAATTCGAGCATCGTCTGAACCAAGGCCGGACTTCCTAACGGGCTTCCGGTGACCGACTTTTGATATTCGATCAGTTCTCCGGTCGGAACCGTTACCGGAGGAGCCGCCCCTACCACATGGAGTGTGCCTCGACGATTCAGCATCGACAGATAAAGCGGCCAATCCAGGGCCACATTCACCGTCACGAGAATGAGATCAAAAGCATCTTTCAACGCCTTGAGATTGGCGTTCTCCGCCGTGTTGACAAAGTGATCCGCTCCCATCGACCGCGCTTCGGCTTCCTTTGCCGGATTCGTGGAAAGCGCCGTGACTTCGCAACCCCAGGCCGAAAGGAATTGGAGCGCGAGATGGCCCAACCCTCCGATTCCGACGACAGCAACGCGGTCGGTCGCAACAATCCCGTTCTGAACGATCGGGTTAAACACGGTGATTCCGCCACAGAAAAGCGGCCCGGCGCTCGCGGGATCGATTCCCTCCGGGATCGGCGTGCACCAAATTGCTTGGGCCAAGACGCGTTCCGCAAATCCTCCCGGTCGCCCGACAATAGTGGCCTCGGCGCTCGGACACAGATTCTGATCTCCGCGAAGACAAACTGGACAGGTCAAACAAGCCCCCGAATACCACCCTACGCCAACGCGTTGGCCCACGGCAAGGTGACTCACAAACGCACCTACCTGAACGATCTTCCCAACGATCTCGTGCCCACCAACGAAGGGGTAGGTCGTGATCCCCCAGTCGTTGTTCTTCATACTGAGATCACTGTGACATATCCCGCACCTTTCCACCTGAATTTCGACTTGGCCGGGTCCCAAATCCGGGAGTGAGAGATCAGACAGAGAGAAGGCCTGACCGGAAGAAGCAACCGTGTAGGAAGGAACCATAAGTGGAAGGCGGTATGAAGCAGGGACTGTGCCAATACTATCCATGTTGGCACATAGAATGCTGTATCCATCGAGCAGGGAACGCAACATGCCAATCATCGACGAAGAACAGGTGCGTAGCGCATCGGCAATCAATGCCAAGCTCAACCAGACGAAGAGTCGGGCTTGGCAACAGAAACGCGAGCAACGGAGTTCACCCGAGATTCTTGCTGAGATCCAACGGATCGCCGACCTTCCTTTGGAAGAGGCGACAACCCTTCCGAGCGAAGCCTACACCAGCGACGATTTTTTCGCCTGGGAGATCGAACATCTGTTCCGCCCGGGCTGGATATGTCTCGCCCACATCTCCCAGACTCCGAAGGTGGGCGACTTCATCAACGTCGAGCTGTTTGGTGAACCTCTGATTGTGGTTCGCGACAAGTCGGAACAGGTCCACGTGCTCTCTCGCGTTTGTCCCCACCGCGGGATGGATATTATGCCGCCCGGATTCGGTCATGACGGTCACGGTCCGGCAGAGTTTCGTCAGGGCGGTGAAGGCAGAGGCAACAGCCGACTGTTTCTGTGTCCTTACCATTCGTGGACCTTCGAGCTGGATGGAGGCTTGAAGGCCTGTCCGGAGATGCAGTCGGCGAGCGGTTTTCAGCGCTGCGAATGGGGATTGAAGACGTTCGCTTCCGAAGTTTGGAATGGCTTTGTTTTTGTCAATCTGGATGGCAATGCTCCATCCAGCGTCGCTGAACAATACGCCGGGATCGATGCCGAGATTGGTCCCTGGAACCTCTCCGAAATGGAGGTGGTTTTCGAAGCGCATTGGGACGTGCCGTGTAACTGGAAAGTGATGACGGAGAACTTCATGGAGTCCTATCACCATGCGGGAACCCACATCAAAACGCTGCAAACCATCATGCCCGCCCGCGGCACTTGGAACGAGGCCGAGCAGGCGCACTTCATCCGCTGTCACCTTCCTTACGGTGACAAAACTCGAGAGGCGATCACCCAAACGGAACGCAACGGAGAGCTGTGGGATTCTTTCCCACCGATCCCGGGATTGAACGATGAGAAGCGTCACGAATGGGGGCTGTTCCTGGGGTTTCCGCTCTTCACGTTTTTGGTCGCGCCCGATCAAGCGGTTTGGTATCGCATCGAACCGGTCGCCACGGATGCCGTTCGGCTAATGACCACCGTTCTGGTTCCGAAATCGACGACCGAGCATCCCAACTATGCCGCGATGCATGAACGGGCGAGCCGGGAAGCGGTTGAATTTCACCTCGAAGATATGGAAGTGCTCACCGCCGTGCAGCGCAGCTACCACGCTGATGGGTATCAACGTGGACGACTGAGCCATTTGGAAATGTCCGTCTGGCTCATTCAGCGCTACTTGGCTGCGCGAGCGCGTGGCACCTATCCAACCCTGGACCGCCCCCAAGCCCCCAGCCAACGCGCATGAAGGACCTGAACGGCAAAGTTGCGATGATCACAGGCGGTGCGTCCGGCCTGGGGTTCGCGATTGTCCGCCAGTTCATCCACGCCGGAGCACGAGTGGCCATCGTCGATTTGGTGCAGGCTGAGAATGACGAATCGGCCCTCGCGATTCAGGGCGATGTCAGCAAGAAGGAGGATCTGGAACGAGCGTTTCAAGAAACATTGAGCTGGGCCGGAAAGATCGACTGCCTCATTAGCAATGCCGCGATTCAACCCCATGGAGTTTCCCTGGCAGAGACGACGCCCGAGCTGCTGGATCTGGTTTACCGCGTCAATTCCCACGCAATCTTTTACGGATTACAGTTGGCGAACGAACATCTGGAACCCGGTGGTTCTGTAATCCATACGAGTTCCTTTGTTGGCTCCATCGGCGTTCCCAGCTGTCCCAGCTATGCCGCTTCGAAAGCTTCGGTCGATCACTACACACGGATCGGGGCTATTGAATTGGGAAAGAAAGGGATTCGGGTGAACGCGGTCGCGCCGGGTTTGGTTCTCACGCCTGCCGTGACCAAGATCAAAGACAATCCGGAGCCCGCTTTTGTTGCGGAGCGGACCCCATTGGGCCGATCAGCCACTCCGGACGACGTCGCCCCCATCTATCAGTTTCTGGCCTCGGATGCGGCGCGCTTCATCACCGGGGCCATCATCCCGGTCGATGGGGGAATCTCTGCGGGCTGGAATCGCTACGACCTGGCTCCGCCGACGGAATGGGTTGACCAAACTTGGAAAGGGGCTGCCGCATGACCATTCCGGAATGTGTCACGGTGGAACCCGGTGCGTTCACCATCGGTGGTAGCGAAGACGATCGTTTCACCAGCCCGGAAGAAGGTCCCCAACGTCGCCTGGAGATCAGACGTTTCGCGTTAGGAAAACACCCGGTTCGAGGAGCGGAGTTTGGCGCTTATTGCGACAACCGTGATTGGGTCGCGGATCTTCCCGTCACCGGCGTTAGTTGGTACGATGCAGTGGCCTATTGCAATTGGCTCGTCGATCAAACCGGCAGCCTCTTTCGTCTCCCGTCTGAAGCAGAGTGGGAGTTTGCCTGCCGCGCGGGCACGACCACGCCGTTTCCGACCGGTCACATGCTGAGTTCCGCGCAAGCGAATCTCTACTATGACGAGCGCGGAAATCGCGTCGGCCCCGGGAAGATGCTGCCTGTCGGCTGGGGGAAACCGAACGCCTGGGGTTTACACGACATGCTGGGAAATGTGGCGGAATGGGTCGCTGACGACTGGTGCGGCAACTACGAAAACCTGACGACCGACGGCCAGCCTCAACAAACAGGGAGTGAGTGGAAAGTTATCCGCGGGGGCGGTTGGGATGCGATGCCTCGATTGGCTCGGAGCAGTTTCCGCGATTTCGCGCCCGCCGACACGCGGCGCGACAACTTGGGATTCCGCATTGCGAAGACGTTATGAGCCTGCCGAGATTCCAGCCGAAACTCAGGTTCGAATGGCCCCACGGAAAGCGGGTCGCGGTGATGCTCTGCTTTGACGTGGATGGGGAAACCACGGCGCTCTCTGAGGGAGCCGAACTCGCCGATCGAGTCACGACGATGTCCCAATGCGCCTACGGGCCGGAAGTGGGTGTGCCGCGCATCCTTGAATTGCTTCATCACTACGAGGTCCCGGGAACCTTCTTCATCCCGTCCTGGGTAGCCCAACACCATCCCAAGATGACGCGCGCGATCGCCGATCAGGGACACGAGATCGGCGCTCACGGCCATCTTCACGAAAAACTACCGACGCTTTCCGAGACGGAAGAAGCGGCGATCCTGGAACAGTCCACGAGCTTGCTGGAGCAGATCACCGGAACACGTCCCGTCGGCTTCCGCGCCCCCTGGTTCGAGCTGAATCCGGGGACGACCGCGTTGCTCAAAGAACACGGCTTTCTCTACGACGCCAGCCTGATGGACGATGACGTTCCCTACCTTCATCCCAACGGGCTCGTCGAACTTCCCGGGCAATGGATGCTGGAAGACTGGGAACAATTTGCCTTCAATGCCGATCCTGCCTGGGGTGTGATCCCGGAGGATTGTGAGAAAGTGTATCGGCTCTGGTGGCGCGAATTTGAAGCCCTGCGGGACTACGGTTGCTGCATGGTGCTTACCCTTCACCCGTGGCTGAGTGGGAGGCCATCGCGGGTACAATTATTAGAGCGAATGATCCGAGGCATGCTCGATCTCGGCGACGCTTGGATTACCACCGGAACGGAACTGGCGAGGTACGTTCAGGAGAACCCGGAAGCTCGCCGAGAAGTGAATCTGGATTTACCGCAATGAAATTGGATATCTACAAACCCTTATGGGGGCACACCGGCAGCTTGACAGAGGCGATCGATCAAGCTGAATTCGCAGGCTTTGATGGCATTGAAGGCACCGTGCCGAAAGAGCCCGGAAATCGCGCGATCTTTATGGGGCAACTGGAAGCGGCCGACCTGAAGATGATCGCGGAAGTCTACACCGGCGGATGGTATGTCCCCTCCCCCAAGGCGTCCGTCCAAGAACACCTGGATGATCTTCGCAGCGGCATTGAAGACAGCCTTCCGGTGGAGCCCGTTTTCATCAATACCCAGGCCGGACTAGATGCCTGGCCCATGGCCAAACAGATCAAATTTTTCCAGAAGGTGCTCGAAATGGAACAGGAATATCAAACGGCGATCTCGGTCGAAACCCATCGCAGTCGGTCCACGTTTACTCCCTGGATCACTCGCGAACTCATTGGTGAACTCCCTGATCTGAAGCTGACGCTCGACTTCAGCCATTGGTGCTGCGTGACGGAACGGCTCGTGCTCGATGATGATCCCAAGCTGCTGAACGACTTTGGCAAGAACTGCTGGCACATTCACGCGCGGGTTGGCTATGACCAGGGGCCTCAGGTTCCCGATCCTCGCGCTCCCGAATACACGGACACGGTCGATCGCCACATGGCTTGGTGGCGACAGATCTGGGACAGCCTGAAGAATCGCGGGATGGAAAGGATCACGATGACCCCGGAATTCGGCACGGACGGTTACCTCCATCTGGAACCCTACACTCAGGAACCCGTGGCGGACCTTTGGGAAATCAATCAGTGGATGGCGAGAAACCTGCGCCAGCGGTTTGCAAATTGGGAATCTCCCGAATACCAGCCCAAGAAGGCGGAACTGGTGAATTGAGGAAGCGAGGAAGCAGGTCGGCTACTCGATATCCGCTTCTTCCGCAGTCATCCGCAGCATCGGAATGGAATCCTGTTCCGTGGCGGAAGTCCGCTCCGGGTGAATCAATTCCTCCAGCCGTTTCTTCGTGGCGAGAAACTCGGGGATGATGCTTTGATCCGGGGTTCTCGGCCGCGGAACGGAAACTTCGATCATCTCAGCCACTTCTCCGGGGTTCGGCTTGAGAACCAGAATCCGATCCGCCAGATAGATCGCTTCATCCAGATCATGGGTGATAAAAAGAATCGTGATGTTCACGTTCTTCCAGATTTGCAGGAGGTAGGCTTGCATCTGGGCCCGCGTTTGGGCATCCAAGGCACCAAACGGCTCGTCCATCAGCAGAATCCGTGGTTGATTCGCCAGGGCGCGGGCGATGGCCACCCGCTGCTTCATGCCGCCGGAAAGTTGGTGAGGATAAGAGTCTTCGAATCGCGATAGACCAACCAAGTCGATCCATTGCCGAGCCTCGCTTTCCGCCTCCGTCCCTCCCCTGCCGTTCATCTTGAGCCCGAACATCACGTTTTGTTTCACTGTGAGCCAGGGAAACAAAGTGTAGCCCTGAAAAACCATTCCCCGATCCGGGCAGGGACCGGAAACCGGCTCTCCATCCAAAAGCACTTCCCCCGTGGTCGGATGCTCCAGACCTGCCAGAATGCGAATCAGCGTCGATTTCCCGCAACCGGAAGCGCCGAGAACGCACATGAATTCCCGGCGGTAAACCTGAAAACTGACGTCGCGCAGAGCCTCGACCGATCCGGAACTCCCGTGGAACACCTTCCCCATATTGGCGACATCCAGCCCGACTTTCCTCTGTTTCAGACGCTCGAACCGCGCTGCGACAGCCGGCGATTGATCGAGATAGCTTGGGAGTTGAAGGGACTGGACCATGGCGATGCAAAGATACTCAAAGCCACAACTAGCAACTTCCGCGCCAAAACCCGGTAAAACACGGCTGTTTGGCATGATGCCTGCTATCCTCGCTCTCGTAATACTTTCTTTCTCACAAGTATGAGCCAATCGGCACCATCAGCTAATCCCCCGGAAGGAGTCAAACGGATCACCGTTTCACTTCTCCCCGAAGTGTTCGAATCGCTCGACAATCTCGTCATTCGTCGCGGTTTTCAGAGCCGCTCCCAGGCGGTCGCCGAGATGATTCACCAGAGTTCGCTCGATCACTATCAGGAATTCGGGGACGAAATCATGGCAGGAACCATCACCCTTTTCTATGATGAGTCGCGACCGACCTTGTTGCAAACTCTCGCAGATATAGAACGGCGTCACATCAATGAAGTGATTAGTTCCCAACACATCCTGCTCGAAAACGAACACACCATGGAGGTTTTGTTAGTGCAAGGACCCGCGAAACGGCTCAAAAAAATCTCGGATGAATTGATCACCTGCCGTGGGGTGAAAGCCGGACGATTAACGATTTTCTCGACCATTCTTCCTCCGATCCACCCTTTGCCGATGCCAACCAAATGACCGATTCCTCCGGGGCTCCCTTGCCCGTCTACGAGACCACCATCACGGGCGGAGGGATGTGGTCAAACGTCATCGGGCGCGGCAAGAGACTTCGCCTGACCGATCTCGAAGGTGGCGCGAACGTCGGGATGCTGCTCTATCATTCCGACCAACTGTTGGAGCGTTATAATATGCCCGACACCCTCAAGGGCCAACAGATCTTCTATCTCACGAAGACCTTTTGCCTCCACTCTGACATGGGTCGAATCTTCGCCGGAATTACGGAAGACACAGTTGGCTGGCATGACACCGTCTGTGGATGTTCCAACGCTGCGCTGGTCACGGAAAAATACGGAGAAAAAACCTACCAAGAGGCCCGGAACGACTTTCATCGCAATGCGAATGACAACTTCCTAATTGAGCTAAACAAATGGGGATTGGGAAAACGAGATCTGGCTCCCAACATCAATTGGTTCAGCAAAGTGATGGCCGATGAAGACGGCCAACTGTCCTTCGTTTCCGGTCATTCAACAGCGGGAAGCTACGTGGAATTGCAGTTCGAGATGAACACGCTGGTCGTGTTAAACACCTGCCAACATCCCCTCGATCCGAACCCGGAATATGCACCGAAACCGGTTCGACTCACGGTCACCAGCGGCGTCCCCGCAGATCAAGATTTCTACCGAAAATCCCGACCTGAAAACGATCGAGCTTTGACCAATACCGAGAACACCTACGCCCTGCGCTGATGATCGAATCCTCTCGCCATCCCAACGACGCGATCTACGAGCAGACGATCCTGGCTGGCGACCATTGGATGCGCGAGATCCAAGCGGGGCAAAGCTTTCGCATCTTGGATCTCGAAGGAAACCAGGCAGCCGATACGCTATTCTATAGTGCCCACGATCCGACCGATCGATATAGCGCCAGTGATACGATTCAACGGCAGGGAAATCTTTATCTCACCACAGGGACCCAACTGATCTCCACCGAAGGAAATGTGCTCTTAACAATTACCGCTGACACCTGCGGACGCCACGATACGCTAGGCGGAGCCTGTTCCCGAGAAAGCAATACGATGCGGTATGCCCTGGAAAAAGAGTCCATGCACGCCTGCCGCGATAGTTTTCTCTGCGGCGTGACCGAATGGGGACATGGACTGGGCAAACGCGACATCACCTGCAATATCAACTTCTTCATGAACGTCCCCGTCACCCCGGAAGGAAAACTCACCTTCGAGGACGGCATTTCCGCGCCAGGACGGTATGTCGAAATGAAGGCGGAGATGGACGTCATCGCTCTCATCTCAAATTGCCCGCAATTGAACAATCCCTGCAACGCTTTTAACCCAACGCCAGTGCGCGTTTCCATCTGGGATTCCTAATGTTTCAACGCGTTCTCATTGCTAACCGGGGCGCGATCGCCTGCCGCATCCAACGAACCCTTCGTAAACTGGGCGTCACCTCTATAGCGGTCGCTTCCGACGCGGACGAAGAGTCCCCGCATCGCTTACAGGCGGATGAATCGATTCGACTTCGAGGCGATGCTGCCACGGACACCTATCTCAACATCGACAAGATCATCGCCGCCGCCAAAGAGTCCGGGGCCGAGGCGATTCATCCTGGCTATGGGTTTCTCAGTGAGAATCCGGAATTCGCCCGTCGATGTGAGGAAGCTGGTATCGCCTTTATCGGCCCCACGCCGGAACAACTCCGGACCTGCGGCCTGAAGCACGTCTGTCGGGAGATCGCCAAAGAACGCGGCGTTCCCCTGCTAGAGGGGAGCGCCTTGTTGGAAACCGCGGAAGATGCGCTGAAAACGGCCGAAGCCGTCGGATTTCCGGTGATCCTGAAGTCTTCCGCCGGAGGTGGCGGAATCGGAATGCAGATCGCCCGCGAACCTCGCGAGGTTGAGGATTTGTTCAATCAGGTTCGCCGACTGTCGGCCTCCAACTTTGGCGACTCCAGCTTGTTCCTCGAAAAATACATTGAACGGGCGCGCCACATTGAAGTGCAGGTTTTCGGCGATGGGAAGGGAAACGTCATCTCGTTGGGAGAACGCGATTGCTCCGTCCAACGCCGGAATCAGAAAGTGATCGAAGAAACGCCGGCTCCTGGCTTGGCGGATGAAGATCGCGCGGAGCTGGCTGGCGCAGCCGTAAGAATCGCGACTTCGGTCAACTACCGCTCCGCTGGGACGGTCGAGTTTCTCTGGGATGAGATCGATCGGAAGTTCTTCTTCTTGGAGGTCAATGCGCGGCTTCAGGTGGAACACGGGGTGACCGAAGAAGTTTGGGGACTGGATCTGGTCGAATGGATGATTCGACTGGCCGCCGGGGAGTTGCCGCCCCTGTCGGAACTTGCCTCCAACCTCCAACCTGGTGGACACGCGATCCAGGCCCGCCTCTACGCGGAAGATCCTCACAAAGACTTTTTGCCTGGCAGCGGACTGATCACCCTCTTCAACGCTCCCGAGGACTTGCGCTGCGATTCGGGAATCGAAACCGGAACCGAGGTCTCCAGCTTTTACGATCCGATGCTGGCGAAAGTCATCTCCCTGCAACCCACGCGAGAAGAAGCCATCGCCGCGCTGATTCATGGTTTGGAGGAGCTGGATTGCCACGGGATCGAAACCAATCAAGCTTATGTCGCCAACATCCTGAAATCGGAGGCGTTTGCCGAGGCCGCCATCACCACCCGATTCCTCAATCGCTTCGACTACGCGCCGCAAACGATCGATGTGCTGGATCCGGGTTTGGAAACCACGGTTCAGGATTATCCGGGTCGGATTGGCCGTTGGGATGTGGGGGTTCCCCCTTCGGGCCCGTTTGATGCGTTGAGCTTTCGGCTCGGGAATCAGATTCTGGGGAACGACGAATCCGCCGCCGGACTCGAACTCGCCGTTCGTGGCCCCAAACTGCGCTTCAATCGAGAAACAACCATCTGTCTGACCGGAGCCGACATGGGAGCCAAGCTCGACGGGAATCCGATTGAGCAGTTTCAACCGATTCGCATTTCCGCCGGCCAAACTCTCAAACTGGGATCCGTGATCGGCCCCGGCCAGCGCGCCTACCTTCTTGTGAACGGCGGAATTCAGGTTCCCGAATACCTCGGAAGCCGCTCCACCTTCCGGCTTGGCAAATTTGGCGGTCACGGAGGCCGGGCATTGAAAGCGGGGGACGTTCTCCCCATGGCCGAGTGGGTTGATCAGCCGACGAACGCGCTGATTCCGGAGTTTGCCCCGCAACTCACCGATGCCTGGAACCTCCGCGTCACCTACGGACCTCACGGCGCTCCCGAGTTTTTCACCGATGAAGACATCGAAACCTTTTTCGCGATCGATTGGGAGGTTCACTACAATTCGGACCGAACCGGAGTTCGCCTGATTGGCCCCAAACCGAAGTGGGCGCGCCGGGATGGTGGGGAAGCCGGCCTCCATCCCTCGAACATTCACGATAATGCCTATTGCGTCGGCTCGATCGACTTCACCGGCGACATGCCGATTTTGCTCGGACCCGATGGCCCCAGTTTGGGTGGTTTTGTCTGTCCCGCAGTGATCGCTCGGGAAGACCTCTGGAAAATGGGGCAACTGAGGCCCGGCGACACCGTCCGCTTCCATCCCATCTCCAATGATCGCGCCGAAACCGATCTGGTTCTCCAAGAAACCGACATTAGGGAATTCACCCAAAATCCCGATCGCCCCATCCAAGTCAGCTCCACCGAACTCGACTCCCCCATCTTAAAAGAGCGCGCGTCGATCGACGCAACGCCTGGTATTTGCTTCCGGCAAAGTGGCGATGGGGTCATTTTGATCGAGTTCGGCGAAAAAATTCTCGATTTGGATCTGCGGTTTCGCGTTCAAGCACTCTACGAAGCGATTCAGAGCGAACCCTTTCCCGGGTTGCTGGAACTCGTTCCCGGAATTCGCTCCCTCCAGGTTCAGTTCGACCCGCTTCTGATTCCCCGAAACGCGGTCGTGGATCTGATGTTGGAGTTGGAAGAGAACTTGCCCCAAAACGACGACCTGGAGTTTCCCAGTCGAATCGTTCATCTTCCGTTGAGTTGGGATGATCCCGCCACCCAAGAGGCGATCCAGAAATACATGCAGATTGTGAGGGACGATGCTCCGTGGTGCCCCAGCAACATCGAGTTCATCCGGCGAATTAATGGCTTGGCATCGCAGGAAGACGTGCGCCGGATTGTCTACGAGGCTTCCTACTTTGTGCTCGGGCTAGGTGATGTCTATCTGGGAGCCCCGGTGGCGACGCCGCTCGATCCCCGCCATCGGCTGGTCACGACGAAGTACAATCCGGCCCGAACCTGGACGCCGGAAAATGCCGTCGGAATCGGTGGTGCCTATTTGTGCATCTACGGAATGGAAGGCCCTGGCGGTTATCAATTTGTGGGTCGAACCCTGCCGATTTGGAATCGATTTCGGACAACTGACCGATTTGAGCCAGGAAAACCCTGGTTGCTGCGCTTTTTTGATCAGATTCGTTGGTTTCCCGTTGAAGCTGAGGAGCTTTTGGAGATGCGGAAAGAATTTTTGACCGGTCGATACGACATCAAAATCGAAGAAACCACCTTTCGCCCGGCGTATTATCACTAATTCCTTCGCGAACACGAAACCAGCATCGCGGACTTTCGCCAAGCCCAGCGTCAAGCGTTCGATGAGGAACGACAACGCTGGGAAGAAAGTGGCGCGATGACGTTCGAAGCGGAAGAACCGGAACTTCCTCCTTCGAGCGAAGAAGTCGAGGTTCCGGAAGGCTGCGAGGCGGTCACTTCTCCGGTCGCGGGTAGTCTGTGGAAACGCTTGGTCGAGGCTGGGGACTCGGTCCAGGAGGATCAAGCTCTGTTCATCGTCGAAAGCATGAAGATGGAAATCTCGGTTGGCGCATCGGAGAACGGACGAGTTCGGGAACTGTTGATCGAAGAAGGAGCCACGGTGCGAGCTGGCCAGATTTTGGCAATTTTCGAAATCGAAGACCTTTCATGAATCGAAAGCTACCCAACCTTGACTTCGAATCGCTTCGCGAAGCCTACCAATCAGGAGCATGGACGCCGAGCCAGTTGGTGGAAGCCCTGGACGATGCCATTTCCGAAGCCGAGCCCAGCCGAATCTGGATCAGTCGACTTTCACGAGAACGTCTCTTGGAATTTGCCAAGAATCTGGAAGCGAAGGATCCCGCCGACCTTCCGCTCTACGGGATTCCGTTCGCGATTAAGGACAATATCGACCTGGAGGGACTTCCCACGACCGCCGCCTGCCCGGAATACGCCTACGAGCCCGAGCAATCCGCCTTCGTCGTCCAACGCCTGATCGATGCGGGTGCCATTCCCATCGGCAAAACGAATTTGGATCAATTTGCGACCGGCCTCGTTGGGGTTCGGTCTCCTTACGGGTTTCCGGCCAACGCCTATCATCCGGACGTGATTCCCGGTGGTTCCAGCTCGGGGTCGGCCGTCTCCGTGGCGCGCGGGTTCGCCAGTTTCTCTCTGGGAACGGATACCGCCGGTTCGGGACGAATTCCGGCATCGCTCAACAACTTGGTGGGATTGAAGCCGAGCCGTGGTCTTCTCAGTTGCTCAGGCGTGATTCCGGCCTGCAAAACCCTCGATTGCGTCTCGATTTTCGCGAACAATGGGCGCGATGCGGAATCCGTCCTCAACGTTGCCGCAGTTTTTGACGCGAAGGACGCCTATGCTCGCATCGATCCTCACCCTGCTGCGGCAGCGCCACTTGGGGCTCATTTTCGATTTGGAGTGCCCAAAAGCGAACATTTGGAGTTTTTTGGGAACACCGAGGCGGAAACGCGGTTCGCGGAAGCGGTCACGAAAATGGAAGCTCTCGGCGGAGAACGGATCGAAATCGACTTCGCCCCCTTTTTAGAAGCGGCGCGCCTTCTTTACGAAGGTCCCTGGGTCGCGGAACGCTTCGTGGCAATCGAAGACATTCTCAAAAACCGGCCGGAAATCCTTCACCCGGTGACCCGAACAATCATCGAGAGCGGCGGCGAGCCAAGAGCCGCTGATGCGTTTCGCGCGGAATATCGGCTTCGCGAACTCAAACGCATCGCAGACGAGACCTGGAACCACGTCGATCTGGTCCTCACTCCGACTGCCGGAACCGTCTACACAGCGGCTGAAGTCGCGGAAAACCCGATTCAGCTGAATTCGAACCTCGGTTACTACACGAATTTCATGAACCTGCTGGACTACAGCGCGGTGGCATGCCCATCCAGCTGGCTAAAATCGGGCGTTCCTATTGGAATCACCCTGTTCGGCCCCGTATTTCAAGATCGTAGGCTTCTCGACCTGGTGAGGCGATATGAGGGCAATCAACCGATTGCGAGACCGGAGATTCCCGCCCAAGGATGGACGAAAATCGTCGTTTGTGGAGCTCACATGCAAGATTTGCCCCTCAATCATCAACTGACCGAGCGCTGCGGACGCTTTCTTGCGGAAACGGAAACGTCGCCCGACTACAATCTCTACGCCCTTCCCGCCACCGATCAGCTTCCTCCCCGGCCTGGACTGATCCGGGTCGAAACGGGAGGGGCAGCCATTCATGTAGAGGTTTGGGCGCTGCCAACGGAGCGCTTCGGAGACTTCGTCGCCCAGATTCCGAGTCCCCTCGGAGTTGGAAAAGTCCAATTGGCTTCCGGGATCTATGAAACGGGTTTTCTGTGCGAGTCGTTCATAAGCCCTGTGGCTAGAAATATTACGGAAATAGGAAATTGGCGAAAATTTATCAGAAATGGTTGATCTCTGCTCAATGCTACTGTTAGACTCCGATCGTCTTGGATGATGGAACGGTCTAGTGACGTTCCTGGAAATGAATTCTGACAGATTTACCAAATTGTAAGCCCTGTTGGCACCATTTCTGCTTTATCCGAGTCGCACGTTTCGAGTAAAACAACCAACACAATCGACACTCCTTAACAATGAAGAAAGTAACTACTCTATTGGTGGCACTTGCAGCTCCAGGTCTCCTGCTCGCAGGACCTGTGATCGACAAAACGCCTGTAATCGAAGATCCAGTTTGCGCAGTGCCGTTCTACGGTTCTGTTTCTGCTGGTTACGAAACGGAATACCTGTTCCGTGGTGTGAACTTCGGCGATAATGCTCCTTGGACCGGCGTTGATCTCAATTATGATCTCAACGACGCCTTGAGCCTTAACTTCGGCACCTGGTACATCAACCCGACGCAAAATCCGGTCAACTTTGATGAGTTGGACGTCTATGCATTCTTGAACTTCCCACTCTGGGTGTTCGACGCAGCGATCGGAGCTACCTGGTTCTACTTCGCTGAAGCTGACACGGAAGCACTTGAGGGCGCTCTCTCCCTCGGCTATTCCGTTGGAAGTCTCTTCGACCTCGGTTTCTTCACCGCTTACGATGAGACCGCTGACGGTTGGTATTACGAGCTGAACGCCAGCAAAGGAATTCCGCTTACGGATTGCCTTGAGCTTGGACTCGGCGCTGGAATCAGCTACGGCGACAACTACTACGGTGTTAGCAGCCTCAATCACGCCTTCGCGACCGCTGGTCTCAGCTGGGCGATGACGGAAGCAGCTTCCTTCGACATCTATGTCGGTGGTAACTTCCCACTCGACGATCTTGAAGCAGCTGGCCAGGACGACGACGTCCACGGCGGCGCAAGCGTTACTGTCTCCTTCTAATTTGATTTCAATCTGATCTCGAATCAGATCGAGTATAAGTTTCAGGGGTGGCTGGTTTCGAACCAGTCACCCCTTTTTTGTGGATCAAGCGGTGGGTTCGTTGGGACCTGAATTTCCTCAAATCCCGGCGTGCGGATTTCCCGCACCGGGGGAACGAAGCGCCAACCCACCCGGTGCCCAGAAAGGTCGCCGGAAAGATGGCTTCGCGATTTCCGTCTCAAATTGGTTCGATCACTTCGCAGACTCACGATTCGTGTTCATTCGGGATCATTCGTGTTCAAGAAATTGCCTTCGACAGGAATTCCCACGAACCGTGACGGCACCTCGAGTGGCGCAGTGGTGCCTCTAACCCAAAGAGACGTCTTTCCCGTTTGAACGAGCGGATTCGAGGCAGGCATCGAGCACCCGTTGCGTCTTGAGGGCGATGTCCGACCAGTGCTCATCGGGAGTTCCTCCGAGGACGAGATCGCCGAAACGTTGGAACAACCGCGTTTCTTGAGCGGTCGCATGATTGTTGGAGTACTCCGAAACAGCGATTTGCCGATCGTGACGTTCCATCACCATTTGGGTGTTCTGCACGTTGAAATGGGCATTGGAAACCGTGAAATCCAGCTCGTTGCCGTAGTAAGGGAGAACGAAGTCATCTACGGTAAGATGGCCCTTGCTGCCGCTGACCTTTGCCCACTGCTGGTGCTCGGTGCGAAACGAATTGTAGAAACTCGCGGTGACGTCGTTTTTGAAAAACAGCTCAGCACTAAACTGGGTCGGCACTTTGTCAGGACTGTCGGATCGGCTGGCCCCCGAAATGAGCCTGGCCGAGACATGGCTGGGCATCTCGTAGTTCAGGACCCAGAGGGTGAAACGGATCGTGTACCACCCTAGGTCGCCCAAGCATCCGGCGGGCTCCAGATTACTATGGAGGCGGATATTTTCAGCCAGAAAATCGGTCGGGGCGCAAAAGCTGAATTGAGAAGCGATTCGGCGAATTTCACCAATACTTTCCCCATCGTCCAAGACTTCGCGAAGCGCGTTCATGCGGCGGCTATGCATATACATGACGCCGTCCATGAATTGAACGTTGTTCGCTCGACAAGCCTCGATCATCTCAGAAAGATCAGCGGCATTGATGGCACAGGGTTTCTCGCAAAGGACATGTCTTCCCGCTTTCGCCGCCCGAATAACCCATTCCTTTCGGATTCCTGTGGGCAGCGGAATGTAGACGGCATCGATATCCGAACGCCCGAGCAGTTCTTCGTAATCTCCAACCGCCTCCGGGGCAGAAGGGAACCGCACGTCCGCCTGGCATTCGTCGATGAACTGTTGCGCTTTCTCCACGGAACGACTGGCGACCGCCTGAAGCGTTCCGTTTCCCGAATGAAAAATGGCCTGCCAGTTTTTTCGCGCAATTCCGGCAGTGCTGAGGATTCCCCAGCGACAGATTTTCTCTTGGCTCATTTCGCTGTTTTAGGGTGAGATCGCTGGAGAGGCAAGGCCGAAACCAACCTCCGCCTTTTTCCTCAATGCTGGCATTCTGCCTATCGAAGTTCGCTCATGTTGACCTCACGCCCTTCTTCGGCGGATTGATCACAGGCAAAGATGACTTCAAACGTTTTGTAGGACTCTTCCAAGCTGGTGAGCGGCATGGATTCGCCTTTCTCCAACGCATCAAAAAAAGCATCAAACTGGACCTGATACGGATGATCCGCGACATCGCCGGAATCCATCAGAGCCATGTTCAATTGGCTCCATCCGTCTTTCTTGAGCGCACCGAACTTGCTGGAGTAGAATTTATCATCGAGCAGGCTGCCTTCGCTGCCGACCAAATGGGTGTGGAAGTAGTATGGCTGAAGGCAATCGATCACCGAAGCGGTTTTCCCAACCCTTCCATCGGTGAATTTCAAGATATTGACACTGGTGGTGGGGTATTCGTATTGCCCAAAGATCTCGCTCTTCGATCCCGTTGAGTAACTGGTGACGCTCTCCACCTCTCCGCCCATGCAAAGCAGAAGGGCATCCAAGGCGTGGCAGCCGGCGGAAAGGAGTGAGCTTCCCCCATTTTCCTTCTTCACGTTCCAGCGAAACTGACCATACCAAGGCCCGACCCCGTGATAGTAGTCGATCTCACCGTAGTGGACACTGCCGAGAACGCCATCGTCAATCAGCTTCTTGGTGGTGACGAATTGCCCGGAATAGCGGCATTCGAAGCAAACGCAGCTCTTCACTCCTGCGGCGGCGACCGCATCACGAATCGCCCTGCAATCCTCCAAACTCATGGCGAGCGGCTTTTCGATAATGAGATGCTTTCCCGCTTCAGCGGCTTTGATGGCCTGCTCTTTGTGATGGCTGGGATAGCTGGTGATATCAATCACGTCGATCGTCGGGTCCGCGATCATCTCATCGAAACTGGCGTAAAGTCGGATGTCGCCACCGTGGTGCGAGACATCGAGTTCAGCGGCACGAGATGAGTAAATTGCGGACACGTTGCCCAATCGTGTGTTCTGGATGGCATCAAGATGAGCCGTGGCTGCCCAGCCATATCCGACAATGCCGACGTTGAGTTTTTTCATGGTCCTACCAAAGCGAATTGGTTCCTCAGGTCAAACCCGGAAAAGGCGGCTTCCAAAGCGACTACACCGACACGCCATATTTTTTGCTATGCAACGCCTCCGCCTGATAGCACCAGCCGTGGTAGCGAATCTGGCCAACCCCAATGCCAGCTTTCTCGGCAAAGGCTTCCAGATTCTCAGGCTCCCAGAGAGCGATCTGCTTGAAGGTGAACACGCCTTCCCGATTGAGCGCCACCGCCAGTTCCGGAGTCACCCCCTGAATCTCCGTCAGATTGTCGGCATTCAACGGAGCCACGTAGTAGACGATTCCCAAATAGCGGTCTGTCCGGTAGCTTTCCCCGGCGAATGCCGCCATCTTCCGGGACTTCTCCACCAACCGCCCCGCCTGGGCCACCCACGCTTGCCCGTGGATCACCTCGCGACTCAATCTCAAACGTTGAGCCACCGCTCTGATATTCGCCTCTGACCAATCCGCGATTTGTCGAAACCTCCAAATCCCCATCTCGTTCAGGGTCGCCGCCATTTCCTCGTCGATCGCCTGAATCTGTTTGAGGTTGTCGGGCTTTGAAGGAGCTGACTTGTAGACGATTCCCAGGCCAATATCTGCCCCAACCGGTTCTCCTGCGTAATCGCGCCTTAGCTTTGCGGTGTAGTCGCTCAGCGTGGGCTTGGAGATGCCCCACTCCGGGCTGGCGGTCTGGCGCTCCCATTCCAGCAAGCGAGCTTGTGGTAGCCACCACTGCTCAATGATTTCTTCCTTCGCGATTCCCAGCTTCGAGGCCACTTGAGCCAAGTTGTGGCGGGACCAACTCGAAATCTGCGGGTAGCGGCGAATCCCCAATTCCGCCAGGTTCGCCGCCATTCCCGAACTCAAGCCTTCGATCCGATCGAGAGAATCAGGCAAAGTAGGTTCTCCGGGGTAGAGGATGCCGAAGTCCGGATCCACTCGGACGGGTTCCTGGGGAAACTCCGTCAGAATCTTTGATTCATGATCCACTTCGTCTTCAGCGTCCGCACTTCCGACCATGATCTGCCCAAGCTCTTTGGCTTGGTCGATCCACCGGTCGCGCTCGATGGCAACGTATCCTTCAGGAAGCGCTTCGGAAAAGGCCCGCACGTTGCCCGGTGACCAGTTCGCAATCTGCTTGAAGCAAAACACGCCTCTTGCGTTGAGGCTCCGCTCCGCCTTCGGTCCCAAGCCGCGAATCAAATACACCGGGTCAATCACCGGGGGTAAACTGGTGTAAAGAATCCCAAATTCAGGATCCACCTCGACAGGTTCACCTCGAAATTGCGTTTCGATCATGGCGCGATGATCGACCTTACCCTTGCCGCCGGGATCGACGATGATTCCAGCCGCTCCCACCGGAGGAAGCAAATCATCTTCATCAATGATGAGATCGCCAGCACCTTTCCCTGCGCTGGGAGTTTCCACCGACCAGTCTTGCCTCTGCTGTAATTCACGCAACTCCGCTTCCATTTTCGATCGCTGCATCTGCATGGAAGCCAGGCGTCGCGCACTGAAATTCCATCGATCCCCGGCAAAGGCGAACCCCAACAGAATTGAAACCACGAAGAATCCGACGGTCCAGTAACCGAAACTCTGGAGCAATAAGATAATGGTTTCGAAACTCATTTCAACAAGGCACCAATTCTGGGATTACCGCTTCTTAAGGACGGAAAGCTCCTCTTTCAGGGAACGAATTCGTTCGATCAGTTCGCGCGATTCAGCCAGGTCACGATG
Source organism: uncultured Verrucomicrobiales bacterium (assembly GCA_964351855.1). Taxonomy (GTDB): domain Bacteria; phylum Verrucomicrobiota; class Verrucomicrobiia; order Verrucomicrobiales; family DEV007; genus JBCDHN01. The sequence goes on along the minus strand of CAYGQD010000002.1, from coordinate 48,747 downwards.
CCACAGCACCCAACCAATCAACGCTCCAATTCCGAACCCCACGATCGCCAGAATGGACGCACCGATAAGTGTCGGCAAAAAGATGGAAGCAAACGTCATGAATTCATTGAGTTTCTTGGGCAGCTAATGATGTGGAAACGAGCCGCAGTTCCACACGCCGTTGCTTCTGCAACAGTCTCTCGTCGGCTTCATCGCTTCCGGCCCCTTGTTCGAGGTGTTCCGTTTCGACTCGCGTTCGCTGAACGTGAACCCCTTGAGCTTGAAGAGCGTCTCGCACCCGTGATGCCCGCTTGTTACTTAGCCAAAGGTTGTAATCGACATCACCCTGCTGGTCGTTGAAGGCCACCAACTCCAAATCATACTTCTTCTGGAATGCCAGAATCGCATTGGCGGCTTGAACCAATTTTTCCTTTTCCCGCTCATCCATGTGGCTGGAATTAACCGGAAAATAAACGGTGAACCCTTGAAGCCTTTCCGCCAGATCCGCGATCGGATCGGCTAGGACAATAGCTTTCTCCAAGGGCGGCTCCTGAGTCTCTACATTCTCCGGTTTTGGCACTTCCGATTCAGTCGGTAGGTCCTGTTTGGGCAAACGCGTCGTCAATTGCTCCAACTTCAAGTCCGCACCGGCTGGCACAATTTTTTCCCAAGCAGCGACGAGATTTTGCCGATTCTGCGGATCAATCGCCTCTCCCCCCAAGGACCAGTTGGAATCCGTCGCTTCCGCAATTCCGCCGGGTGCAGCTTCTGCCAACCGAGGCAGAAACTCAACAAAGGTCGCCGCCCAACCGGCTCTCCGAACCTCAGAAGAAATCGACAACTCATCGCGAACTTCTTCAACGTTCTCCAACGCGGCGGCCGAGCTGATGACTTCATCCCGGGTGGCCTGATCGGAGACTTCACCGCGTAAAACCAGCGCCTTCCCCTCAAACTCGGCCTGAATCCGAGCAGAATACTCGGCCACCCTTACCCGATTTTCCAAGGAAGCGGATCCTGAGGCCGCGTCCTGAGCGACCTCCAAGGAGTGGTCAATCAAACTGGGATCCGACACGACCCCTTCCAATCGCCCGTGCAACCCTTCGAAAACGGGTTCCACGTTCTGCAACGCGGAATCGGATGCGAGGGCCTTCGCCACCCGCCCCTGAAGCAAACGCTCTGCCGAACCCTGTTGCGTCTGGTTCATATAGGCGGAAAACGCCCCCGTAAGCAGCAAAAGAATCACCAGAATACCGGTCTGTTTGGCGGAGAGTATCAAGAATCTAGTCGTTTTCTAGGTATTCTGAAAAACATACCATCGGCGGTTCGCTTCACAACCAACTCAACAAAACTATGTCTGGGGAACGCGCACCCAATATGCCAAATCCGGGCATTTTTGGCGAAAACAAACGACTTCAGCACCCAAAAAAACCTTGGCCGGAGTCCCTTCACCAGAGTGGAAGGCACCGACCAAGGCGGGCAGGGTATGATAGATAGCTTTGCGTCCTTCGGAAAAGAACCATGAAACCGTTTTTCTCCGAAAAGCTGAAGTCGGAAACGCGAACTCCGGGAGGCCACGTTTCCGTGGCGGACACTAAAGATTGGCCACTCAGGGAAAAACTGTGACAGGAAAAGCGTAGCAAGAGACGGATTCACCGTTTGCGCGAGTCTTTCGTAGCGAAGAATTTGCCGAAAAGAACTGTCACGCCCCCGCAGTTCGGGACAATTTAAAGAGACGAGCAACACCATGCTAAGTAACGAACATTTCGTAGAACTCGTGCGAGAGCACCAGTCAGGCTTGCGGGCCTTCATCAGATCCCTGGGAATCGACGGGATGTGGGTGGATGACGTGGCTCAGGAGGTTCTCGTCATCGCTTACGAAAGACGGGATCAGTTCGACGAAACCCTCCCCTTCCGGAATTGGATTTGGGGCATTGCCCGAAATTGCGTTCTAAACGACCGGAGAAAGTCCGCCCGGCGGAGTCGTATTTTAAATGAAAACGTCACAGATATCCTGATGTCTACGTCGGGGACTCTTGATGAGAAAGAAGGGCTCGACGACGATGATCGGAGTCGTCTCCAAGCCCTCAAAGAGTGTTTAGAGCAAATCCCTGAGAAGAGTCGGGAGATGATGCGCCAGCGCTATGAAAAAAATGTGAAGGCATCAGATCTCGCTGAAGTGCTGGAGATGAATGCTGCAGCGGTCCGCAAATCCCTGGAACGGATTCGGGCTTCGATTCGAAAATGCATGGAACTGCGTCTCGCAGATACCGCAACCCAACCAAGAACATGAGTGTCGAACGATACCAACAACTACTAAGCGAATTCGTCGACGGGCAAATGTCCCCCGAAGAATACCAAGAATTCGCTGAGATCCTGCGCACGGATCAGCAACGGGTTGCCGAAGCTCAGCGCGAGCTAGAGTTCGTCGATCTGCTTGAACAGAGCCTGAACGAAGAGCGCTCCTTCCCCGCCTTTCTCAACGGACTTGAGACTCGAGTTCGAGCTGAGGAAACCTGCGAAGAGTTCATCGCGGAACTGCTTCCGAAGCTGAAGGAAGTCGACGATCAGAAAATCGTTCCTTTTCCCAGTCGACAACCACTTCAATGGGCCATGGGTCTAGCTGCGGCAGCTGCCGTGGTTGCCGCCGGAGTATTTCTTCTGCCAAAACTTCGCACCCAAAGCGAATTCCAGCCCTCTCCCATCGCCGTGGAGTGGGAGGCGAACAGTGATGACGAGCAAATGAGCACGCTGACCGCCACTGGCAGCGGAAAGGTTGCGCTGCTTGATGGATCGTCGCAACAGGAAGGCCCTGTCCGGATCGCTCAGCCCGGTGACATGCCGATCATGTTCGTCGCGGAGGAAACAAACCTCACTCCGGGTCAGTCGGTGACGATGGAACGCGTGCCCGGCGAATCCGGATCGCGAGAGGTTTCCTCTGACGGAATTCGTAGCTACCTGATTGAGTTAGACGCCGGAGAGGCACAACCGGACTCGGGCGACTTCGTCGTCGGAACCATTACGTTTCCTGAAGAGATCTTGGGTCTCAACGAGGAGAGTTTGGAATTGGCTGACAAAATTGAGTTCAACGCAGATGGTCGCAGTCTCGAACTCAAGATCAAAACCGGTGATCGGATGAAACTTGGGAAAATGCGCGTCTTCGTTCGGGAAGATCCTGATCAACCCAAAGGAACCGCCGGAACCCAACCTGATGGCGAAGAACCTTAGGACCTTCCTGCAACAGCGAGTTGCTAACGTGACCGGGTTTGTGGATGTCTGTTAGGGACATTTCGACAAACGTTTGGCTACCTTGTGACTTTTCTTTCGAAAATTCCTGCTCTCCCTCTTTTCTTCTCTCGATTTGTCTCCTGCTGGGAGGAAGGAAAGAAAGAGTTTCCGCGTCGGACACAGAGTTTGAGACAAGGTCTTGAAGCCAACCTTCATTCCTCTATTCCTCTGGCGATTTTTGCGGGAGCAGTGAACTTGAAAGCTGGGTTTTGATCATTTGACCTCCCCTATTCTCAAAACAAAAAAGCGCGCCTACCGAACGGATTCGATAGACGCGCTAAAATGACTTCAAGCAGGGAAATCAATCCATCGCCGCAAAATCTGGTTCGGCAGATTCCTGATCCTCTTCGAGGAAATCGACTTCTTCCGTTTTCTCTGGCTCAACCGTAGCTTTGATTTCGATATTCCGTGAGCGGTGGAAACCAGTTCCTGCCGGAATGAGGTGACCCATAATCACGTTCTCTTTGAATCCACGGAGGGTATCAACTTTTCCGAGCGTCGCCGCATCGGTCAAAACTCGGGTAGTATCTTGGAAGGAGGCAGCAGAGATGAAGCTGTCCGTCTCCAGCGATGCCTTGGTGATACCGAGCAAGACCGGTTCGCCCTCAGCAGGCTTCCCGCCTTGTTCTTCGATATCCTTATTCGTGAGTTCGAAATCGATTCGCTCGATCTGGTCTCCCCAAAGGAAATGGGTGTCGCCGGGGTCCGTGACTTTCACTTTTCGAAGCATCTGCCGGATGATGATTTCGATGTGCTTATCGTTAATCTCCACCCCTTGGAGACGGTAAACTTCCTGAACTTCGTTGACCAAGTGTTCCTGCAACTCGTGCGGTCCACAAATCTCAAGGATTTCGTGAGGAACAACGGGGCCTTCGGTCAGTTGGGAACCTTTTTCGACAAGCTCACCGTTTTGAGCAACGATGTGCTTGTTCATGGGAATGAGGTGCTCTTCTTCCTCTCCGGTATCCGGATCGGTAATGACGAGACGCTTCTTGCCCCGAGCCATTCCGCTCTGTTCGACAATACCATCGATCTTGGCGATCTCGGCAGAGTCTTTAGGCTTCCGCGCTTCAAAGAGTTCAGCGACGCGCGGTAGACCACCAGTAATATCCTTCGTCTTGGCAACTTTCCGTGGCGTCTTGGCAACCATCGTTCCCCCAGTCACTTTCTGGCCCTCTTCAACGGACAAGTGAGCCCCGGCAGGAATCGAGTAGCTCGCCAGAATTTCTTTGGTCTTCGGATCGGTAATCACGACCTGCGGATGCAAATCTTCCTTGTGCTCAACGACGACCATGCTCTGACCACCTGACGATTCGTCAGCTTTCTTGGCCACCGTAATCCCGAGAATCATGTCGCGGAACCCGATCTTTCCGGGCATCTCCGTAATGATCGGAATGTTGTGCTGATCCCATTGCACGATGGTTTCACCGGCTTTAACTTTGGCGTTGTCAGGCTTGGAGATTTCCGAGCCGACCACCAAGTTGTGGCTTTCCAGTTCGCGACCACCCGTGTCATGAACGCTGATGCTTCCGTTTTTGCTCAACACAACCCATCGACCATCCGCACTCTCAACCGTCCGAAGGTTGTTGTAGCGCAGAATACCGCTGTTCTTGAGCTTGATGATTGGCTGCTTCAAGGAGTGAGCAGCAACTCCACCAACGTGGAAGGTTCGCATCGTCAACTGCGTTCCAGGCTCACCAATCGACTGAGCAGCAACAATTCCGACCGCCGCACCTTCGTCCGCCATTTTCTGGGTCGCCAGACTCATGCCATAGCAAAGGGCACAACAACCGATGGTGGATTCACACGTCAGCACCGAACGAATCTTCAGTTGCTCACAACCCACTTTGGCCAAGCGCTCGGCAGCGTCTTCATCAATCAGTTCATTGAGGTCTACGACCACTTCTTCAGAGACCGGATCCTTCACGCGCTCCGCGCTGACTCGTCCATAGGTCCGGGTCTGCAGGTCCACGACTTCCTCGTCACCCTCGTAAATCGGAGCAACGACAATGCCGTTCACCGTGCCGCAATCGTGCTCGGTAATAATCACGTCCTGAGCGACATCCACCAGTTTCCGGGTCAGGTAACCTGAGTCCGCCGTCTTCAAGGCGGTATCGGCCAGACCTTTCCGGGCTCCGTGGGTCGAGATGAAGTATTCGAGCACCGTCAATCCCTCACGGAAGTTCGAGGTAATGGGACGTTCGATGATCTCACCGCTGGGCTTGGCCATCAATCCGCGCATCCCGGAAAGCTGCTTAATCTGCTGGCGGTTACCACGAGCGCCTGAATCGACCATCATGAAGAGCGGATTCGGTGCATTCTTGCCGTCGTTGTATTCGATGGTCCGGAACAGCGCTTTAGTAATTTCATCACCGGCATCGGTCCAGATATCGATCACGCGGTTGTAGCGTTCTCCGTTGGTAATGATGCCTCGGGTGTACTGAGCTTCGACGACTCCGAGTTGCTCGTAGGCTTTGTCGAGAGCAGCCCGCTTTTCATCGGGAATGACCATGTCACTAATTCCGATGGATGCTCCCGAACGGGTTGCTTCCCGGAAGCCAAGATTCTTGAGCCGATCCAAAGCGAGGACGGTTTCATCCTGACCCGAAACTTGGTAACAGCGCCAGATTACGTCGCCGAGAACCTTCTTGTTCGCGGTTTTATTAATGAAGCCCAGTCCCTGAGGCCAAATCTCGTTGAACCGCACGCGCCCTGGCGTCGTGACGATGACTTTAACATCTTTCTCGCCATAGACAGAGCCCTTGCCAAAATCCGGATTCTTGAGCCGGATCGCGTCGTGAATATGGATGCGCCGCGTGGCGACGGCAAACTCTACCTCTCCCATGTCTGCAAAAAGTGGCAGCGACCTCAGTTGCTCCTCTTCGCGAATTGGAAGTTGCTTCGTCCAAGTCAAGTGATAGCAGCCTAAGGTAATGTCTTGAGACGGCGTCGTCACCGGACGTCCAGAGGACGGCGAGAAAATATTGTTAGGTGCCAACATCAACATGCGGGCTTCCATCTGCGCCTCAATCGAAAGAGGAACGTGAACCGCCATTTGGTCCCCGTCGAAGTCAGCGTTATAGGCACCACAGACCAACGGGTGAAGACGAATGGCCGATCCCTCAATCAGAACCGGTTCAAATGCTTGAATCGAGAGACGGTGCAAGGTGGGGGCGCGGTTCAACATGACCGGGTGCCCTTTAGTGACCTCTTCCAGAATATCCCAGACCTCGGGAGTCCTCCGCTCGATCATCTTCTTCGCACTTCGGACGGTGTGAACAAAGTTCATCTCTTTCAGGCGACGAATGATAAACGGCTCGAACAAAACGAGGGCCATTTTCTTGGGCAGTCCACACTGACCCAGCTTCAGTTCAGGCCCGATCACGATAACGGAACGACCAGAGTAATCGACCCGCTTTCCGAGCAAGTTCTGACGGAAACGACCACTCTTCCCTTTCAGCATGTCACTCAGAGACTTGAGCGCCCGGTTTCCAGCGCCGGTAACGGCACGACCATGACGACCGTTGTCGAAGAGAGCATCCACAGCCTCCTGGAGCATCCGCTTCTCATTCCGAATAATCACATCCGGCGTCTTTAGCTGAAGGAGATTTTTTAAGCGATTATTCCGGTTAATGACGCGCCTATAGAGATCGTTCAGGTCGGAAGTTGCGAAACGCCCTCCTTCTAGGGGCACCAGTGGGCGCAAGTCTGGAGGAATAACCGGAAGGACTTCCAGAACCATCCACTCCGGACGGGTGTGGCTGCTCGAAAAGCCTTGAGCCAACTTGAGGCGCTTGGCCAATTTCTTCCGAATCTGCTTGGAGCGCGTTTTAGTCATCGCCTCCTCCAATTCCACGACAAGGTCCGCCAGGTTGATCGTCGCGAGCAACTCCTTCACCGCTTCAGCGCCCATCCCGACGCGGAAAGAATCTTCACCGTATTCCTCCTCCGCCTCGCGCCACTCCATCTCTGTGAGTAGCTGTCCAGCCTCGAGGGGCGTGTTTCCCGGGTTGATGACGATGTAGTCTTCGTAATAAATCACGCGCTCGAGGTGGCGGGCACTCATGTCGAGCATCAATCCGATCCGCGATGGCATACACTTGTAGAACCAGATGTGAGAGACCGGAACGGCTAACTCAATGTGACCCATCCGCTCGCGGCGAACCCGGCTCAGTGTCACTTCGACCCCACAGCGATCACAAATCACGCCTTTGTGTTTGATCCGCTTGTATTTTCCGCAAGCACATTCCCAGTCCTTGGTGGGGCCGAAAATTCGTTCGCAGAACAAACCACCTTTTTCCGGCTTAAAGGTTCGGTAGTTGATGGTTTCAGGATTCTTCACCTCGCCTTCGCTCCAGGAGCGAATGACATCGGCGGAAGCCACTGTGATGGTGACTTGGTCAAATCCTTTACCCTTTAGCTCGCCGCCAAAGAGTTCTTTTAAGTGTGACTGGACGCTGTTTTCCATAGTAAAAAGGTGGGATTTAGGGAGTAAGAGGACGGGAAGATTGAAAGAGAAGCGGACTCCGGTGTCGCTGATCGCCTTTTTTCAAGGGCGCATTTGCGGCTCGATGGTCCGTGCTAGGGATGTGGAGATTCAGAAGATCAGGCGGCTCCAAGGCTTTCGATTTGCTCAGCTTCAGACTGCGCGCTGGGCCCAACTTTTACGTTCAGCCCCAGACTTTGCATTTCTTTGATCAGGACGTTGAAGGATTCCGGCGTGCCGGCCTCCAAGGTATTATCCCCTTTCACAATCGCTTCGTAAATCCGGGTTCGGCCCTGGACGTCATCGGACTTCACCGTGAGCAACTCCTGCAAGGTGTAGGCGGCACCATAGGCTTCCAGTGCCCAGACTTCCATTTCTCCAAAACGTTGGCCACCGTACTGCGCCTTACCGCCCAATGGTTGCTGCGTAACGAGAGAATAAGGACCGACGGCACGTGCGTGAATCTTGTCTTCGACCAAGTGGCCTAGCTTCAGCATGTAGATGATCCCGACCACGACTTCCTGGTGAAATGCATCGCCTGTCCGACCGTCGTAGAGCGTCGATTTTCCGTTCTCGCCGATCCAGGTGTAACCCTCGACCTTTTTCGCCTCCTTCATGTATTCGAGGACCTTCGCTTCGGAAATCCCGTCAAAGACCGGAGTGGCGACTTTGAATCCAAGCGCTTTGGCCGCGACCCCGAGGTGCGTTTCCAAAACCTGCCCGACGTTCATGCGGCTCGGCACCCCAAGAGGATTCAAACAGATATCGACGGGCGTTCCATCAGACAGAAACGGCATGTCCTGCTCCGGAACAATGTTGGCGACAACCCCTTTGTTTCCGTGACGACCCGCCATCTTATCACCGACGCTCAGCTTCCGCTTCTTCGCGACGTAGACCTTGACCTGCTTGATGATACCGGGATCGACATCATCTCCGGTCTCGATCGAATCAAGTCGCGTATCACGTTGCTCATCCGCATCGCTGAACTTCTGCTCAAAGCCTCCGATGATCTCAACGATCTTCACCCGAATCGGGCTGGGATCGATTTCAATGGTATCGTAGCTCTCTGCCAATTTGCGCAGGAGCGTCTTGGTGATCTTCTTGTTGGCGGGGATGACGATTTCGCCGGTTTGGCCGTTGACGACATCCAACGGAATCTTCTCACCAAGCAACACATCGCTCAGTTTTTCCGTCAACTCGTCGGTCAGCTCCTCGCGCTTCCGCTTCCACTCTTCATCGATCTCCTTCATCTGCTTCTCCTTCTCCGCCTTACTCAGCTTTTGCCGAGTCGGCGTGTTGCGAGAAGAGACGCGAACATCCATGACAATGCCAGTACAACCGGAGGGAACCCGAAGCGACGTATCCTTCACGTCGGCAGCTTTCTCACCAAAGATGGCGCGAAGCAGTCGCTCTTCAGGAGCCAACTCGGTCTCACTCTTCGGCGTGATTTTTCCAACAAGAATGTCTCCGGGCTTCACTTCGGCCCCCACTCGAACCACCCCATCCTGGGCGAGATTCTTGAGCGCTTCCTCACCCACGTTCGGAATATCTCGAGTGATCTCTTCTGGTCCCAGTTTCGTGTCGCGGGCTCCTACTTCGAACTCATCAATATGAATCGAGGTATAAACGTCTTCTTTAACGACGCGTTGGCTAATGGCGATGGCGTCCTCAAAGTTGTAACCGTTCCAAGGCATGAAGGCCACGAGGACGTTGCGTCCGAGCGCCAACTCACCGTATTCCGTATTCGGTCCATCAGCGAGAATGTCCCCCTCTTTGATCTTGTCTCCGAGCCGGACGATCGGCTTCTGGTTCATGCAGGTTCCGGCATTGGAACGCATGAATTTGCGCAGCGGATATACGTGAATCCCCTTGCTCGCATTCGGCTTCACGGAGTTCGGATTGGAGAGGAATTCGCGGTCGGTGACGGGAAGTTTCCCATCTTTGGTCGTCACGATCATTTCTGCCGTCGCCGCAGCCACCACGCCGGGTCCTTCAGCAACGATCACGGCACGGGAGTCTTGCGCGACTTTCGCCTCCATCCCGGTCCCAATGTAAGGGGAATCGGAAATCAACAGCGGAACGCCTTGGCGCTGCATGTTCGAACCCATCAGGGCTCGGTTCGCATCATCATGCTCCAAGAAGGGAATCAAACCCGCCGCAACCGAAACCAACTGCTTCGGAGAAACGTCCATGTAAGATGATTTCTCAGGCTCGAGGTCGAGGAAATCTCCTCGAAAACGAACGGTAATCTTCTTGTTCGTGAAGTTCCCTTTCTCATCGAAAGGATTGTTCGCCTGAGCAATGTAATGCTGCTCTTCCTGGTCGGCGGTGAGGTATTCGATATCAGGCTTCACCACTCCCTTCACAATTTTGCGATAAGGAGTTTCGATAAATCCAAACTCGTTGATCCGCGCAAAGGTGGACATCGAATTGATCAAACCAATATTCGGACCCTCCGGGGTCTCAATCGGGCAAATCCGTCCATAGTGCGAAGGATGAACGTCACGAACTTCGAAACCGGCACGGTCACGATTCAATCCCCCCGGCCCGAGCGCCGACAAACGACGCTTGTGAGTCAGTTCGGAAAGCGGATTGGTTTGGTCCATGAACTGGCTGAGCTGAGAACGGCCGAAGAAGTCTCGCACCACCGCGCTGAGCGCTTTCGGGTTGATCAGCTTCTGAGGCGTCATCCCCTCGATGTTCACGTCGAACAGCGTCATTCGCTCTTTGACCAATCGCTCGGTCCGAGCAAGTCCGACGCGGCATTGGTTGCCAAGCAACTCACCAACGGCTCTGACCCGACGGCTTCCCAAGTGATCGATATCATCGAGCACCCCTTCGTTATGCTTCAGCTTGAGCAAATACTTGAGAGCGGCGACGAAATCCTCTTTCACCAAAACGCGCTCGTCCGAATCAATGTCCAGATTCAGCTTCTGGTTGATCTTGTAGCGCCCAACCCTGGTGAGATCATACTTCTTCGCATCGAAGAAAAGGCGCTTCAACAAAGCTCGTGAATTGGGCACGGTCGGCGGATCGCCAGGGCGAAGACGACGGTAAATGTCCTTGAGAGCTTCTTCTTCATCGTGCGCTGGATCCTTCTTGAGCGACTTGATGAGAATGTCGTCCCGGCTGGTATCGACAACGGGAACTTTCTTGTGACCGAGGGCAATCAACTGCTTCACGACACCGATCGTCATCGGCTCATACGCTTTACAGAGAATGATCTCCCCATCCAGGAGGTCCGTAAACGGCACCTTCGAACTTAAAATCTCTTCGTCGATATCTTCACGAAGCTTCAAGTCCTCGACGTCGTAGAATTCGCGGATGATCTGTTCATCCGTTCCATAACCGATCGCCCGAAGGAAGGTGGTCGCCAAAAACTTCCGCCGACGACGACGACGATCCAAATAAACGTAAAGAAGATCATTCGTGTCGAACTGCACTTCCAGCCACGATCCGCGGTCCGGAATGATGCGGAAGCCGTGCAACTCTTTACCGTTCAGGTGATAGTTCCGCTCGAAGCAAACGCCTGGTGAACGGTGCAACTGGCTGACGACCACTCGTTCAGCCCCATTGATCACGAACGTTCCACGACGGGTCATCAGGGGTAATTCTCCCATGTAAACCCGTTCTTCTTTCGTTCCCTGCTCTTCTTTCAAAGAAAACGTGACATAGAGAGGCGCACTAAAAGTCTCTCCTTCCTGAAGAGCCTCCAACGCCGACAGCTTTGGATCTCCCACGTCGTAGGTAACGAAGTCCAACGTGAACTTTTCGTCATAACTATTGATTGGAAAAACTTCTTTAAAGACCGCATGTAAACCGGTCATCTTGCGCTTGCTCGGTGGCACATCGCGCTGCAGAAATTCCTCGTAGGATTCCACCTGGACCTCGATGAGGTTAGGAGGGGAGATAGGCTCTTTGAGTTGGCCGAAGTAGCGTCGTTCCAGTTTTTCCATTCTAGTTGGAGTCTAGGGTTTGTGGCAATTTTGAGTTGGGTGAGCCGCGCGCAAGTCGCGGAGAGAGTCCGAAATTCTCGTCGATTCGGAATCGAGTCAGGGCCGAAAAATGCTGGACGCGGAAGCGCCGACATGAGACGTATGAGTCGCGATCTACCTCTTCAAAAAACCAATCACGATAACGCCCCAACCAGCCGAAAGCCCTTCCGGCGCAAAAACGCTCAGCCTTGATTGAAGGTTCAACCATGGAGTGAGCGTTCGGGAAGATTTTGACAAACTAGAATTCAGGGAAGGCCGGGGACTCTTGTCGCGAGATTTCAAAGCGGGAGCTGACCAGAGAACAACAAGTCTCGACGAAGTCAACCATAAAACGTAAAGATTTAGATCAAAAATAAACCTGAATTGGCTCGACCCGTTGTTTCGGTCTTGCAGATCGGCCTCAATCCTCGTTTTTCGAAGAAAAAAAGCCGCACCCAAATTTCTTCAGGTGCGGCATTAAAGATGAAAAGGATAAATTCCCTTACTTCAGAGTAATCTTCGCTCCAGCTTCTTCGAGCTTCTTCTTGATTTCCTCTGCTTCATCCTTGCCAACGCCTTCGCGCAACGTGGCGGGAGCGGCTTCGACCATCTTCTTGGCGTCTGCCAGACCGAGACCTGGGACCGCACCGCGGACCTCTTTAATGACAGCGATTTTGTTGTCACCGAAGCTTTCGAGAACGATGTCGAACTCCGTCTTCTCTTCAGCAGGAGCTGCGTCTCCACCGCCACCGACGGCAGCAATCGCAGCTACGGGTGCAGCAGCGCTTACGCCCCACTCTTCTTCGAGGGTCTTGACCAGTTCGGCCACTTCCAGGATGGTGAGCTTATTGAGCTCTTCTTTGATTTTATTTAGATCAGCCATGTTAGTTTGCGGTATCGTCGTGGCGAAAGGCGTTTCACCGTTTCAGTCCTACCGCCGCAGGACCGACAAGGAACCATTTGTAGTTTTGATTCAAGCCTGAGGAATTCAGGCTATCCGTTCAAATTGTTTTATTATCCTTCTTTGCTCGCCTTGGCTTGGAGGAGTCGTGCCAACGAAGCGCCCGGCTCGTTGAGCGTGCGAACCAACTTCGATCCAGGCGCGGAGAGAACACCGAGAAGGGTTGCCAGCAATACCGGCCTTGGAGGCAGATCCGCCAAGCCTTTGATATCCGACTCGCTAATGAACTTTCCATCCAGAATTCCGGACTTGAGAGCTGGCTTCTGAAATTCTTTCGCGAAGTCTTTCAGAACTTTCGCCGCAGCACAGATGTCTTGGTCGCCAGTAACGATTGCCGTCTGGCCCTTCAGACTATCTTCAATTTCCGAAGGAGCTTCCGCGCTGCGAAGCGCTTCTCTGACAAAGGTGTTCTTCGCAACCTGGCATTTGGAACCCGTGGCTCGCAATCGCTTCCGCAGTTCGCTGAATTGGTCCACCGTAATCCCGGTATACTCCGTCACGATCACAAAGGGCGATTGGTTAATATCGTCCAAGATCGCATCAATGATCGTGGTCTTATCAAGATTACGCGGGGTATTTTTTCCCGCTGTTTGGGTATCAGTCATCGTTGATTCTCCAGCTAAAATTAGGCAATTGCTTTGATCAGTCCGCTTGAATCCAGACCAACACCGGGAGACATCGTCGCGGCCAAAGTCATGGCTTCAACGAAGGCTCCTTTCGCGGACGCGGGTCGCGCGCTCGTCACCGCATCGATCACGGCTTTGGTGTTCTCTTTCAATTGATCCGGCTCAAATGAAACCTTCCCGACCGCTACCGAAACATTGGAGTTCCGATCAATCTTAAAGTCGACTCGTCCGGCTTTGACCGCCTTCACCGCCGCTGCCGTATCGTCGGTCACGGTTCCGGTTTTGGGGTTCGGCATCAAGCCGCGCGGTCCAAGAACTCGACCGAGCTTGCGAACCTCAGCCATCGCCGCAGGCGTAGCCACAGCGACATCAAATTCAACGAAACCTTCCTTGACCTTCTTGAGGAGATCCTCATAGCCAACGTGCTCTGCACCGGCGTTTTTCGCTGCGACCGCTGCCTCGCCCTCCGCAAAAACAGCAACCCGAACTTCCCGACCGCTTCCGTGAGGAAGGGCACACGTCCCACGAACCATCTGATCGGACTTTCGAGGATCGACTCCAAGCTTGAAGGAGATCGTGACACTTTGATCGAACTTGGGAGCGGGGAATTTCTTGATGACTTCCACAGCTTCATCCAACGAGTAACTCTTGTTCTCGTCGACCAGTTCGGCAGCTTTTTGGTAACGTTTGCTACGTTTTTTTGGCATTGTCGTTTTGCAGTCCAGACGAACCCTGCGGCTCTCCTGCGGTTAGTTTTGTTCGTTTAAAAATTGCTCAGCCTTCGATCTCGATCCCCATTTGGCGAGCCGTCCCGGCGAGAATGCGAGCGGCCGCTTCCTCGTCATCCGTATTCATATCTTCAATTTTGATCTTCACCACTTCCATCAGCTTTTCTTTGGTCAGCTTCGCCACCTTGGTCTTATGAGGCTCACTGGATCCAGAGGCAATGTTGGCCGCTTTCTTAAGAAGCACCGCTGCGGGTGGCTGCTTCGTGACAAAGGAGAAGCTCTGATCCTTGTAAACGGTGATGACCGTTGGCAAAAGGCTTCCACTCTGCGCTTGGGTTGCGGCATTGAACTCTTTACAGAATCCCATGATGTTTACACCAGCTTGACCCAGGGCAGGACCAACAGGTGGCGACGGGTTGGCTTGACCGGCCGGGATTTGCAGCTTGATGATTTTCTTGATTTCTTTGGCCATCGTATCAGTTGTCTAAAAATTATTTTACTAAGGGAAAGCGTTGGGAAGGAGTTACTGGACGCGATCGACTTGCCAGAATTCCAACTCGACCGGGGTAGGTCGTCCAAATACCTCCACAGTTACCTGTAATTTTCCTTTCTCCAGATCGATCTCTTCCACGGTGCCGTTTTGGCTTTCGAAAGGTCCATCGGCGACTTTGACGGTCTCACCAATCTCGAACTGCACTTTCGGAACTGCACCTTCCTCGCTTGCCTCGATTTGAGCCTTCATCTGATCGACTTCAGAACGTCGCATCGGGAAGGGCTTGTCTTTTCCACCTGCGAAGTTGATCACCCCAGGAGTTTCCTGAACGAAATACCAAGTCCGCTCCACCATGCTGTTAAAATCCTCGTTGTAGAGGTGCATGTTGACGATGATGTAACCAGGATAAAATTTCCGGCTCGTTTCAGTCTTCTTTCCCTTTTTGACTTCGGAGACGCGTTCCGTAGGCACCAGAACCTGGAAGATTACATCGGCCATTTCTTCGGACTCGATGCGGCGTTTCATGCTGTCACACACCTTTTGTTCCTGACCGGACAAAACGTGAACAACGTACCATTGATCTTCTGGTTGGGGGACGAGCGCCATGACTTCTTCTACAACATTTAGGGGTTAACCGGCTTCACCACCACCGACACCACGCGTGAGCAATTTCATCACGTTAATCAGAATGAGGTCACCAAAGGCGACATAACCACCCAAGAGAATCATCGCAATCAGCACCACGATCGTTGAATCGATTAGTTCCTTGTACTTCTTCATCCCCTTTTCCTTGGGATCCCAAGGCCAAGTGGCTTTGTGAAGCTCGGTTTTAACCTCGCTGATGTATTTCTGGATGCCGCGAACCATGTTTCTCTCGGTTAAATCAGTGGTGAATTTTGAAGATGCAAAAGTGGCAGGGCAGGCGGGACTCGAACCCACAACCAATGGTTTTGGAGACCACTACTCTACCAATTGAGCTACTGCCCTTTCGCATTTCTGTTTCATCAATCGAGAGAATCAGTTCCCCTAAGGTAGCAACACTCTCGGTGGTTTACAATTCCAGGTTTCATTTAGAGGCTTGGCCTCTAGAGTCAGCAAGCGCGGTGGGGTCACCCACCGCGCTGCACAAAGTTAAGTTAGTGGGAGAAATTCGGGGGATTAATCCAAGATATCGGCTACACGACCAGCTCCGACCGTGCGACCACCTTCGCGAATGGCGAAACGGATCGTTTTCTCCATAGCGATTGGGGTGATCAGCTCAACCTCGATTGTGACGTTATCACCAGGCATCACCATCTCCACTCCATCGGGAAGCTTGATGCTGCCGGTCACATCCGTCGTCCGGAAGTAGAACTGCGGGCGGTAGTTGCTGAAGAATGGTGTGTGACGACCACCTTCATCCTTGCTGAGTACATAAACCTCAGCGTTAAATTTACGGTGCGGCTTGATCGAACCAGGCTTGGCAATGACCTGCCCGCGCTCGATATCCGTCTTCTTCACACCACGGAGAAGGAGACCGACGTTGTCACCGGCACGCCCCTCATCGAGCAACTTGCGGAACATTTCGATATCCGTAACCGTCGTCTTCTGGGTGTCGCGAATTCCAACGATTTCGACTTCACCGCCTTTTTTGAGGACTCCACGCTCGACGCGACCGGTCGCAACCGTTCCACGACCTTCAATCGAAAACACGTCCTCGACAGGCATCAGGAAATCGAGATCGATCGGGCGATCCGGCTGCGGGATGTAGTCATCCACCGCCTTCATCAACTTGCTGATGTTTTCGATCTGCTCGGCATCGCCTTCGAGCGCCTTCAGAGCGGAACCCATGACGACGGGGATGTCATCGCCAGGAAATTCATATTGGCTGAGGAGATCGCGAACTTCGATTTCAACGAGTTCCAGCAGTTCAGCATCATCAACTTGGTCCACTTTATTGAGGAAAACCACGATAGCGGGAACACCAACTTGGCGAGCCAAAAGGATGTGCTCACGAGTTTGAGGCATCGGGCCGTCTGCAGCGCTAACCACCAGAATGGCACCGTCCATCTGGGCAGCACCTGTGATCATGTTCTTCACATAGTCAGCGTGCCCGGGGCAATCAACGTGAGCGTAGTGACGAGTCTCGGTCTCATACTCAACGTGCGCGGTCGAAATCGTGATCCCACGCTCTTTCTCCTCAGGAGCCGCATCAATTTCGTCGTAGTCTTTCTTCTCCGCGAAACCTAATGATGCCTGGGTGTGGCAGATTGCCGCGGTGAGTGTGGTTTTTCCGTGGTCAACGTGACCGATGGTTCCGACGTTCACGTGCGGTTTATTACGTTCAAATGCTGCTTTGGCCATTTTGCGTGGGTCTCGTTAAGAGAGTCTAGAGTTCGAAAGACGTTCGCGCGGTTCTTACGAGTTGCGCGATCGGTTGAGTTTTGTTGTTCAGATAGAATTTAAGGTTTGATGATAACTGGAGCTCTTGTTGGGATTTGAACCCAAGACCTCTTCCTTACCAAGGAAGTGCTCTACCACTGAGCTACAAGAGCCTTCGGATAGAACAGAGGCCACACACGTATGAGGTGCTCTGACCCCTGTCTGCTCAGGAACCTTCTTTCCGGGAGAAACGTATCATCGTTAGTGCAATGATCTAGTGTTCTCCCGGCAGATTCAACTCCCGGAGCGGGGGGCATATTAGCCGGTTGCCCCATTCTGTCAAAAAGATCTGCCGTGTTTTTTCTGGACAAGACTTTGCTTTTGCGATTCGGCAAATCGTCACCCTACCACGCCCTCGGAACCATCCAATCATTCGTCCTCTTTTTGAGCTTCAGCGAATCGCTCAATCTTCAGAGATCTCCCGGTCACTTCGTCCACATCGACGATCGCACCATGCAAAACCACGTCCCCATTGGCCAAGACGAACTTCGACGGTCTCGCTGTAACGAACAGCGGAAGAATCGATTCAGCGGTCGAGCCAATCACCGAATTCATCGATCCACACATCCCGGCATCGCAGAGAAACGCGGTGCCTCCGGGAAAAATCTGCTCATCGGCTGTTTGGACGTGGGTATGGGTCCCCACCATCGCAGAGATTTTTCCATCGAGAAAGCGGCCCATGGCGAGTTTCTCACTGGTAGTTTCCGCATGCATGTCGACAAAAATGACCGGGGTTTCTTCCCGAACGCGAGCCACCTCCTCCTCCATCGCGAGAAAGGGGTTCTCCAGTTCCTGCCGCATGAACGTCCGGCCTTGAACATTGATGACGCCGACTTTCCCTTTCTTGGTTTCCAAAACGACGGAGCCGTTTCCTGGCGTCTCTCCGGGATAGTTCAGCGGTCGAAGCACCCGAGGCTCGGTTGCAAGGTAGGGAATCACATCCGGCTGATCCCAGACATGGTCTCCCGTTGTTATCACGGCCGCCCCCGCTCGCAGGAGATCGATGGCGATCTTCGGCGTGATCCCTCTTCCACCCGCGCTGTTTTCTCCGTTGACGATGATGAAGTCAATTTCGCGCTCTTGTTTTAAGGCCGAAAGCCGAGCCATCACGGCTTTTCTTCCGTTTTGACCAACAATGTCTCCCAGAAATAGAATTCGCAGCATAAGAGCCTAAAGGTATGATGATGGTGAGAGTGACAACATTTTCTTTCAAATTGCTTCCAACGTTTCTTCGAACACCAACGGTCGGGATTCCCGGAACCGTGGCAAACACTGCGATTGTGAAGCTTTGCTCGGTTCTGTCCATCTTGTTTTCTGGCGTTGTGCTTCTCTCCGCCAATGAAGGGCGACAAATCTCCAAGCTGGCGGACGTTCCTGATTGGTCGGAGCTAGACCGATACCAAGAGACGATCACCCGAGAAGACTTTGAATCCGAGTTTCTCACGAACTACAGCGAAGAGGGCGCTCCACCGAGCAAATTCATCCAAATCCTCGAAGATCGCGCGGAGATCATCAAGGATTTCAAGCGCCCGGACGAAATTTACGAACTGCGCTTTGCAACCTCCCCGGCAGCTCAAATCCCCAGATACTGGCGATCTGCGGAAGAATTGCCGCCCCTGGCCGATCTCGCCAAGCCGCTCCAAGGAATGCGGATCGTAATCGATCCCGGACACATCGGCGGACTTTGGGCGAAGATGGAGGAACGCTGGTTCAAGATTCCGCCAAAGCCGGTCGAAGTCCCGGAGACAAGGGGCGATGGAGCAACGCCGATCATCGAGCCTCCCCTCGTCGAAGACACCACCTTTCCGGTGATGGAGGGAGAGATCGTGCTTCGCGTCGCCGAGATTCTCGAAGAAAGCCTGACGAAATTAGGAGCCCGTGTGGCCCTCGTTCGTCGGGAAAATCGACCGATCAACCCGAAGCGTCCGGAAGATTACGTCGATTTGGCGCGCGAATGGGGAAATTTTCCGGCGGATGCCGATCCAGAAACCAACAAATCGCTCCGAACCTATTCCGAAATCCTCTTTTATCGGACGGACGAGATCCGCGCCCGCGCCCAGCGCATTAATCAGCAGTTCAAACCGGACTTGGCCCTCTGCCTCCACATCAACGCGGAAAGCTGGGGTGAGCCGGACAACCCTGATTTTGTCGATAAAAACCACTTCCACATCCTCATCAACGGGTGTTACAGCCCCGGAGAAATCGCCTATGACGATCAGCGCTTTGAGCTCCTACGTCGCCTTTTGCAACGCGCTCATCCCGAAGAGCTGGCGGTTTCCAAAACCGTGGCCACCATCATGGCGAAACGGGCCGACCTTCCGCCTTACACTTACCTGCGCTCGAATGCGAAACGGGTGAGCGACAATCCTTTCGTCTGGTCGCGGAACCTGCTCGCGACTCGGGTCTACGAATGCCCACTCGTATTTTTCGAGCCTTACGTCATGAATCACAAACTGACGTATGACCGCGTTCAGGCCGGGGAATATGCCGGAACCCGGATGTTCGAAGGAAAACCGCGAATTAATATCTACCAGGAATATGCCGACGCGGTGACGGAGGGCGTGGCCACCTACTATCGTCAGAATCGGAAACGGGCCGAACCATGAGCGAGCGTATTCTCATTGCGGGCTGCGGCTTCATCGGTCGCGCCTTGGCCGAGAGACTCCAAGCGGCCGGTCACGACGTCATCGGCCTCACTCATTCCGCCGAATCCGCCGCTCAGCTTCGCGAAGAAGTCCCGTTTCCGGTCGAAAGCGTCGATATCAGCATGTGCGAGGAGGTTGCGGCCTTGGCGGATCGCGTTCCCTCCCCCAGCCAAGTTGTCCACTGCGCCAGTTCCGGTCGCGGTGGTTCGGATTCCTATGAACGGGTCTACTTTCAAGGTTGCGTGAATTTGGCCGATACCTTTCCCGCCGCCCTCCTTCTCTTCACCTCCAGCACCAGCGTCTATCCCCAAACGGACGGGGAGCTGCTCACCGAGACGAACGAGGCAGAACCCGATCGGGAAACGGGCAAGATCCTGCGCCGCACCGAGGAATTCGTCCTTCGCGGCGGTGGAATCGTCACCCGACTGGCAGGGCTCTACGGACCGGGACGCTCCGTCCTTCTCCAGAAATTTCTCGATGGAATCGCCGTGATCGAAACCGGCCCGAGCCGTTACCTCAACCAGATTCACCGCGACGACGTTGTCAGCGCGATCGAGCTTCTCCTGGCCAAACCGGAATCCGCGAAAGGGGAAATTTTCAACGTCGCCGATGGGAATCAACAATCCCTGCGAGAAACCTACCAAGCCCTCGCCGAGCACTTTGGGCGTCCCGTGCCACCAGATGCGCCACCGGATCTGAACCGAAAACGGGGCTGGACCAACAAGCGGGTTTCCAACGAAAAGCTAAAGAAGCTGGGTTGGACTCCCGCCTACCCGAGTTTTTTGGATGCGGTTCGAGAGGATCCCCATCTTTTTCAGGCGGCGCACGGTTGATATTCTGCGGCTGTCGATCCCCGACCGCTTAAACCACCCCGATCACTTTCCGCCCAACCCAAAAGGCGCCCATCATTCCCACCAGAAGCGTTCCCCACATCCAGTGAGCCCAGAGCCGAAAGCGCCGCTCAATGGGCTCAGGATCAGGCAAGGACTGGACGGCTTCCAGGAGCGTGTCCATCTCCAAGGTTTTCATCACCTCCCCTCGGGTCACCCGAGCGATCTCCGCCAGAACATCGGTCCGCACGGGACGACCAAGCCGCTCTCGTTTTCCGCCCTGGACCGAGAGGGTGGTCTCTAGAGTGGCACCGTTTTCGCGACACGTCATAATGACCTGGTATTGGCCGGGTTCGGTCGGGGTGAAACGTCCGGTGAACAATCCCCAGGCATCTTCTCCGCCTGGCGAAAGCCGCACACTTCCGGTTTTGCCACTCGGACTGATGAATTGAACGACGACGTTCGCTTCTTGCAACGGATCCCCCCCCAGACTGATGACGTTCGCGTTGAGGGTCAGAACCTCGTTCGATTGTGGCCGATCCGGACTGTAGAACAGCCGCATGAGCTCGCCCTGCGCCATGTTGCGCTGATAGGCCATCCATCGGGCGACCTGGCCCCAAAACCGGTAGTGATACTTATCTTCGACGCCTTCGCGCCAGCGCCAAGCCCCATCCGTCCCCATGAAGAGCACTTTCCCGGCCCCAAAGGTTTTCGTGACGATGAGCGGGACGCGGCCGAACTCCGTCGCCTCGGAACTATGCGTCGCGAGGACTTCGGTCCCGGCTTTGGCCCGCAAGGAAGCCGCGAACCACTGAAACCCCGGCAAGCTTTCCCAAACCCGATAGTTCTCCGCATCGCTGTCATCGAGCTTGGTCAGGAGACTGCGATTTCCCACTTCGGTAAGCTGAAACTGTCCGGGAACCGGCGATCCCCATCCCCGCAGTTGAGTTTCGTCCAACACCACCGGGTACAAATCCGCCAACTCGGTTTCCAGGAGGGAATAGTGCCGCCCTCGAAAGCCGGGAAGAAAGACAAGCCCGCTGGCCTGATTACGAACGAGCTGAACGAGCCGCTTGCACTGTTCCAAGGTCAGTTGATCAGGTGCCACGCCCACGTCTCCCAGAAAAACTACGTCGTAGCTGACCAGATCCTCGTCATTGGGAAACGCGCTGATGTAGCCCCGCCCGCCACCGGTTTTGCCGAGATCCGGGTGGAAGAGCAAGCAGCTGATTTCGACGCCCGGATCACGCTCCAGAGCGTTGCGCAAATAGCGATATTCCCAACGGGGATAGGACTCGATCAACAAGACGCGGAGTTGCTCTTCTCGGATCGAAATGGGAGCGGATCGGACGTTGTTCTCCTTGAGAAACTCATTGGGGCCCTCGGGAACGCGCAGGGTCAATTCGACATCGCCGGTTTGCTCCGGAGTCCAGGAAAGGGTGTCTTGAATGCGCCCCATCGCCGGAATCGTCAGCGTTTTCGTCACCGTTTCACCGGTCGAAGTCACCAGCTCAATGTCGGCATTGAACTCGCGGGGCAAGGAACTGGCGATTTCGAACGGAATCCGCAAAGGCTTCCCGGACACGCCAAAGGTCGGCGCATCCAGTCGAACCAACTCCAGATCCGGCAACTGCACTTCGCTCCCCACCGGCACGGCGAACACCGGCACATTGCGCATTCGCAGCTTCGTCGCGGCGCGAATCGGCGGATCACCCACGTTCCAATCCCCGTCGGTAAACAAAACCACGCCACGTAGTTGGGGATGCTGCGCCAAGACCCGATCCAACGCCTCGTGAAGATCGGTCCCTTCCCAGGCGGGATCCAAGCGAGACGAAAAGGGCTCAATCACGGTCCGAACGCTGTTCCCGAGCGGCCACCAAGCCTGTTCCTTGAGCAAGGGAGCAATCGCCGCCGAACGCTTCTTCGGCTCCTGCCCCGCATTCTCCTCATCGAGCACATCCGCCGTCTCCATGCTGCGGGATTGATCCCATAAGACAGCGATGGTCGGCTTCGTATCCGGTCGGCTCAGCTCCCGCCATTCCGGTTGAAAGAGCGTCAACACGACCAACCCGACAATCGCGAAACGAAGCAGCTCCAAAAGGCCCACGCCCTTGGCCCAACCGCTGCGTTTCCAGGCCCAAACACAGAGAAATCCCGTCGCTGCCAGGAGCAACAACCCAAAAATCAGCACCGGAGTGCTGGGATCGAAGAGGAGCGAACTCTGAGTGGTTTCGTCAGTCATGCAAAAGGCTGCGAGAAAGCTCTACGCTCAACTCGCATCGGGATCAACGCATTCCGCGTCTCCTTAGACTACGGTTCCCGCTCAAATCGTGCCTCGATTCGGCAAGATGATCTCCAGCGTTTTGTCGACGTTTTCCTTCAGATTGAACCCCCGAGCCCAGGTCCGAATATCGTCCCGAGCCTTGGCCCGCTTGTCCGCATTGAGCCAGTTGATGATCGCAGCGCCCAGTTTTTCGACATCCGCCGGGTCCTCCACAACTTCGCCCTGATGCGAGTGAAGCATGATTTCAGCAAACCCATTGGCGGTCGTGGTGATGACGGGCAATCCATGGCTCGCAGCTTCCAGAGACACGTCGGAAAACGGATCGTAAAGCGTCGGGTGAATGAAGAGGTCCGCCGCGTCATAATAGGCCGACATCTCGGAAACCTCGCCCAAGTAGGTAACCGGACCGCGAGGCATTCCCCGGGGTTTCCCTTTTCCGGTGACCACGAGTCGGACGCCTTCATGCTGCAACAGCCCGGCCGCCTTGATCGCGTAGGCCAGCCCGTTTCGTTCCCAGCTCGATCCCGCGAAAAGCATCATCACCACGTGATCATCGAATCCGAGTTGACTGCGGATCTCGGTGCGGGGGTCCCCTTTTTTCGCCGGTGGCTTGTAGCCGTTGTAGACCACGTGAACCCGGTCGCTCGGCTTGCCGTAGTATTGCAAAATCTCGTGCTTCACGAATTCCGCGTTCGCAATCACCGCGGTTTTCGTTTCCGGACTGAACAGCCGATCTTCCAACTTCAGAATTTGGTTCGCCTGGAAGTTGAAGGCGCGCGGCGAACTCCGAAACGCCCCTTCGCTGGCGTAGCGTCGATCCAGCCAAGCCCGCTGTACGCCGTCCTCCGCGCGGTAGAAATCGCAGTCCCAAACGCGTTCGAAGCTCAGTAAAATCTCGCAATGCAGCTTCGGGTCCGCTTTCTTCACCGCATTGGCAAAGGCAAGCGGGCTTCCATCCGGCAAGCGAAACACCTGGGTAAAATCCTTCGATTCCGTCCAATTCTCCGTCGTGAACAAGACCGACTCGAAACCCTGATTCTTCAGGGTCACGGCAAACCGATTCAGGTAGCGCGTGTCTCCCCCGGATTCCTGAGTAACGCGGCGAACGATGCCAATGCGAGGTGTATTGCGAGCCATGAGATAAAGGAAGCTACCTCTGGCAGGGAGATGGGTTCGGGGCAAGCCGGAAAACTCCTCGCCCTTGTGAATTTGGCGGTTGCGCCGCCCTCGCCCACCATTTCAGGTGAGGCCACGAACCATGGACCACGATCTGAAACATTCGCCGTTGGAAGCCGCTCACGAAAAACTGGGTGCCCGGATGGTTCCTTTCGCCGGCTGGCAGTTGCCGATCCAATATGACGGGATCATGGCTGAACACCTCGCGGTGCGGGAGAAGCTGGGGATTTTCGACATCTCTCACATGGGGCAAATCCAGATTTCAGGAGACGGTTTCCAACTGGTCAAGCAGCTGAACCGACTCCTCACGAACGACGTTTCCAAACTCGACGTTGGCGAAGGCCAATACACCCTGATGCTAAATGAAAACGGCGGAGTGATCGATGATTTGATCCTTTATCGCACCGGAGATGATGAGTTCTTCCTCGTCGTCAATGCCTCCCGCATTTTCGATGTCCACGAATGGCTCTACGATCACTTGAAACGGGAATCGAAGATCAATCTGGTCGATCAAAGTCGCGAATTCGCCGGAATGGCGATTCAGGGGCCTGATTCCGTGGCCGCCTTTTCCCAGATGATGGGCGGCACCTTCAAACTGCCGAAACGCTTCGGGATTAAGCGGATCGACACCACGGATGGCGGTCGCATCGTTGTTTGTCGCACCGGCTACACCGGAGAAGACGGCTTCGAGCTGTTTTGCTCACCGGAAACGGCGATCGCGTGGTGGGAAACCGCCCTCGATGCGGGGGCGAAACCGTGTGGCCTCGGTGCCCGCGATTCCTTGCGGCTCGAAAAATGCTACCCGCTCAATGGCAACGATCTCTCCCTCGAACGAACTCCGATCGAAGCTGGTCTCGGATTTTTCGTCGCCTTCGAGAAGGGTGATTTCGTCGGGAAAAGCGTTCTCGCCGAGCAGAAGGCGAGCGGGCCGAAGGAACGGCTCGTCGCTCTCAAGATGACCGCCAAAAGTCCACCGCCGCGTCCGCATTACCCGATTTGGCAGGGCGAAACTCAGATTGGCGAACTCAGCAGCGGCGGCCTCTCCCCTACCCTTGGAATCGGGATTGGGTTGGGCTATGTCGATGCCGGTTTTGCGAAGATTGGCACGGCGATCGAGATCGAGGTCCGTGGGAAGCGATTCCCGGCGGAAATCGTGAAGAAGCCGTTCGTGAATTAGCGCCGCAAGTCGTAGGCGATGAGCCGCGACCCGTGGGCGTTCTGATACACGAAGAGCAATCCCCGACTCAACGCCGGTGCACCCCAGGTTTCCGGAGCCCGA
>CAYGQD010000002.1:0-23570 GCA_964351855.1 uncultured Verrucomicrobiales bacterium | reverse complement strand
CAACAGGCTCCCGCGCCCGAGCAACGCCCGGCCCTGCGCCGTCTCTACCACCAATCCGTCCCGCCACATTTCCCGTCCCGTTTCGGCCTCGTAGCAAACCAGCTCCGTCCCGCTCTCCGAGCTTCCGTGAAAGCCGTAAAGATGGCCTTCGTGCAACACCGGAGTGGTGATCTGGCTGCCAAATCTTGGCGCGGTCCATTTCAGCGATGCCTTGCCCTCCGGCGAAAACGCGATCATCGCCCCGCCCTCGGTATAGGCCTCCGTCACGAAAACCGAATTCCCCACCACCACGGGCGAAGCCGCATTGACGCTGGCGAACATCCGCGCGCGCCAGGGAACCGCGTCATCGATCTGACCGTTGCTCGGATCGAGACTGAGCAATCCTCCAGTCGGCGGATTGGTCATTCCCCCGGTCAAAACGAACACCCGCGGTTTTCCGTGGATCATCCCTGGAACCGGCGAGGCATAGCTGGCCTGCCACTCGTGAGGAGCCTCCCAGATCGTTTCCCCGGTTTGCTTGTTCAGACTGGCGACGCAGGCCTGGCCGCCAGTGTTGAGAATCAATTGCTCGCCGAGAACGAGCGGAGATGAACCTCGCCCAAAAAAGAAGGGCGACTCCCCGAATTTCTCGTCCAGATTTTTCTTCCAGACCAGCTCCCCGGTTTCCAGTTTGAGGCAATGGAGATCTCCACGAACACCAGCCGCGAACACCAGGTCGCCATCGATCACCGGTGGAGCCCGTGGCGCATCGGTCTGGCCGTAGCTGGATCCCAGCCGAACCGGATAGGAAAACCGCCAATACCGCTTCCCCGTCTCCGGGTCGAGACACTCCAGAATCTCTTCGCTCCCCATCTCGTGAAAGAGAACCAGGTGCTTCCCTTGCACCACCGTCGGCGCATGGCCGCTCCCACGCTCCACCTCCCAGATCGCGTTCGGTCCCGTTTCCGGCCAATCCTTCAGCAGACGCGTCTCCGGCGAGTGGAGATCGTGCGTCGGCCCTAAAAATCGTGGCCAATCCGCCGTCACCGCCTCGGGATCGAGCGCTTTCGGCGCTTGATGAACGGTAAGTCGATCAAAGGCTTCCGGCTCAGCCAGCGCACAAGCCATGACCATGATGAGGAGCAAACAAACGCGATACATGGGCCAAGAATGGCCCGGAATGGGGGCTTTGCGAGTGGATATTCCTACTGTGCTTCTGCTTCCGCCTTCTTTTCGGCGGCTTCCGCCTCGGCCTTCTTCTTGGCTTCTTCCTCCGCCTTTTTGGCCGCCTCGATGTCCTTGAGCTCCGACGAGGTGTAAATTTTGCGGATCTCGAAATTCCGACCGAGCGGCTGAGACGCTTCATAAATTTTGTCGGCCAGTTCTTTCGATTGCAGCCGCAGCGCGTTCATCTTGCCGACTGATTGGTTCATCACCTCATCGAGCCGAGCTTGATCGCCGGGGAAATTGACCCGAACCCGCTTCACATCTTGCCAGAGTTCACGCAGGGGCAGGACCGTGGTCGCATACCGTCGCGCATTCATGTTGGCCACATTTTGGGCGCGGACGAACTGGGGCCGATCCCAGAGTTTGTGAACGTCCAGTCCCCGGGCCAGTTCCGTGTCGCTGAACTTATCGCCCACCTTTTTGCCCGCGATGTAAATCTGATAGTCCCCCGCCGCCAAACCAATGACGTGAAGGTGTTCCTGGTTAAAACGCTCGTCAATATCGGCCAATTCCACCCCGATCGAAGCCTCTCCCGGCATCACCCACGGCAGCGAGCGCGCTTTCCAGATGAAACTGAGATGCTTGGTGCTCCCGCTCAGCTCACTGACGGAGCCGCCACTGGATCCCCGCGAACTCCAGCCATTCGCCCCACCCGTGAAGGTGACCTGAATCGTCCCGATTTGCTCCCGCTCCATCGCCAAGGCGTCAATCACCTCCGCCGCAATTACGACAGAACCAGCGGGATCGGGATGAACTCCATCCGGCATCAGACTGAAGAGTTCATTCGTTTTCCGCACCTCCGCAGTATAGCCATTGAGCGGGCCCCAGGTATCGACGAAACGCATGTCCTGAGCATAGGCCTCGTCCCGAACCCAGGAGCCGTAGTAACCCATTACGCCGTTGTAGTTCGGCGACATCGTCTTCAGCCGAAATCGGTAGCTCTCATCTTCCATCCGGCGCTGCCGCGTCTGAAAATCGAACATCGGCGGGGTCATCAGAATGGGATAGCATCGCGCCCGGCGCAGCCGCTCCAGCAAAGTCTGCATGTTATCCTGATAGGTCTGGAAACGAGCCGGGTTCAGATCTTCGAAATTCGCGTCCCACGTTCCCAACATCACCAGACAATAGTCCAGCTTTCGTTCCAGAATGTCGGCATCCAGCCGTTCCAAGACATCGAAGGTGGTATCGTTCTTCACCCCCGCGTTGTAGAAAATCATCCGTCGATCCGGATAGCGGGTGTAAAAATAATTCTCGACGTATTGGCACCAGTCAGCCGCGAAGGTGCTTTCATCGCCGATGAATCCCATCGCCTGATTGTTCGAAAACTCGAAATGAAACGGGACGGCCTGAACGAATCCCGCCGAAAATACCTGGCAAGCGATGAGGATGGAAAGCAGGCGTTGGCGCATTTCCGAGCGATTATATCACGCGAGCCACCATTGGAAAGTCAAGGCTCAGCCAAAGTCGGAACGCCATCAGGAACTCTGCTCGATCAAATCGGCGAATTCCTGGAAGAAATACTTGGCGTCGTGAGGGCCAGGAGCAGCTTCCGGGTGATATTGGACGCTGAAGACGGGGTAGTCTTTGTGGCGCAGACCTTCGACGGTGTCGTCGTTGAGGTTGAGGTGCGTGACTTCCACATTGCCAGGCAAACTGTCACCATCGACCGCGAAACCGTGATTCTGGGAGGTGATGGCGACTTTTCCGCTGCGGAGATCCTTAACGGGTTGGTTTCCGCCGCGATGGCCGAACTTCAGCTTGAAGGTTTTTCCGCCAAACGCATGGGCCAGAATCTGGTTACCGAGGCAAATCGCGAAAATCGGCTTCTCGGTGACGAGTTTGCGAATCTCGGCGTGGACGTAATCCAACGCACCGGGGTCTCCCGGGCCATTGGAAAGGAAAATGCCGTCCGGTTTGCGGGCGAGAACGTCTTCCGCCGAGGTGCGGGCATTGACGACATCGACAGTGAAACCATTTTGGCGGAGACGACGGAGGATGTTGTGTTTGATGCCGAAGTCGTAGGCCACGATGTGATATTTCGCCTCCGGAAGGGGCCTAACGACGTTTCCGTCCTCGGTTGGGATTTGGCGATCGGCGGGCTCGCAAACGTTCGGGATGGTCCACTCCCGACTTTCAAGGTCATCGGGATCCCAGCGATAGTTGGATTCGGTGGTGACTTCTTTGACAAAGTCGCTCCCGCTCATCGGCGGCGCTTCCCGGGCCAGCTTGACGGCAGCTTCCGCATGGATCTTCGGATCCGTGGTGATGACGGCTTGCATCGCCCCGGCGGTCCTGAGGTGCTTGGTAAGGGCGCGGGTATCGATGCCTTGTATCCCCGGAATCTCCCAGCGCTTGAGGTAGTCATCCAAACTTTCGGTCGAGCGCCAGTTGCTGGGAATTCGGCAAAGTTCCTCGATCACAAAACCGCGGACGTGAGGTGATTTGCTCTCCTGATCGGAGGGATTCACGCCGTAGTTGCCAATCAACGGATAGGTCATGGCGACGATTTGGCCGCGATAGGAGGGATCGGTGAGGACTTCCTGGTAGCCGGTCATCGACGTGTTGAAGCACGCTTCGCCCGTGGCGGTTTGTGCGGCGCCGAAGCCAGTTCCTTCGAAAACTCGACCGTCGGCCAGTGCGAGGAGGGCTCGATTCATTGAGGAGCGACGATGGCAGAGGACACGTTCGATGCAAGGGCTTCTGCCCGGATTCCGGAATTTCTCCAGCACCCTGGCCCCTCGCAAATCCGCTTGCCGAATGATTCGTTCACCTTACGTTCTCGCCATGAACCTAACCAAGCGGCAACTGGAAAGCGGTGGCGTGGTCATCGAACTGGAAGGCGATGCCGATTTAGCAGCTGCTCCCGTCTTCCAGGAAGCCGTGGAAGGCGTGATGAAGGACCATGCGACGTTCCTCGTGATCGACTTCACCAAGACCACGTTCGTGAATACGCCGATTTGGGCAGTGGTGGTTCAATACTACCAACACACCACCAAGGCAAATACCGGCATGGCGGTCAGCGGATTGAGTGGTCGTGTCGCGGCCTCGTTCGGCGTGGTTCGCCTGGGAGAGTTCATCAGCAGCTATCCAACGGCAGAAGAGGCCATCAATGCGCTTTCCTGATGGAACCGGTCTCGACTGAGAAACGGCAGCAGGCGTTGATGACTGTCGCGCGCGAGTTAAGCCGCACCGAAAACGTCGAACAACTGCTCGACCAAATTCTGGAGTGTTCCCGCGAGGTGATGGACTGCGAAGTCTGCTCGATTTTGCTTCCGGAGCCCGATTCCGGCGATCTACTGATTCGCTCGACCAACGATGCGCCCGGTCAGGCTCCCATTCGCGTTCCTCAGGGCAAAGGGATCGCTGGCTACGTCTTCGAGAGTAAGCTCACCGTCAATCTGGAGGATGCTCAGATGGATCCCCGACACTTTGCCGAAGCGGGTTCCGCGATAGGACTGGTGACCCGAAATATGCTGACGATTCCCCTGCTCGATGGTGATCGCAGTCTGGGCGCGATGCAGGCGATCAATTCGCTGCATCGGGCAAAATTCACCGATGCGGACGAAGGAATCTTCGAAACCTTTGGCGCGTTGATCGCGGTGACCTTGATTCGGCTCGACGCCCACCAAAACGCGATTCGAGAAGCCGAAGTGCGGCAACAGCTCGACCTGGCTCAGGAAATTCAAGCTTCCTTCCTCCCCGCAGCCCAGGCCCGGTTCGGCCACCTCCAGCTCAATTCGCTCTATGAACCCGCCGCGGAAACGGGCGGCGATTTCTTTTTCTGGCACGTTCTCGAAGACGACCATCTGCTCCTCGGCATTGGTGATGTCTGCGGGAAGGGCTTTCCCGCGGCCTTGGACATGGCCCGAGGAACCACCTTGATCACTAGTCTCTCTCATCGGGCGACTTGGATGCCGCTCAATGAATGGGTCGGCCAAGTCAACGGTCGACTCTGCGATGTGATGAGCGCGGGACGCTTCATCGCGACAGCGTTCCTTCTCATCAATCAAAGACGGCGCACGGTCAGCGTGTGCCTCTGCGGCGCGCTACCGCCAAAAATCTTGGTCGAGAATGGCTGGCTCGACGTCCCCACCACCCCGAATCCGCCGCTCGGAGTAAGTTGTGCGCTAAACTTTCGCTCGGAAACTTACTCGCTCGCGGCCAGCCCCACCTGGATGATTCTCTCTGACGGCATTCTCGAAACCCAGAACCAACAGGGTGAATATTTCGAGGATGGAGCCTTCGATATCGCGATGGCTGATATTGCGAGCCGTGGAGAGAAAGACGTGCTGGGCAGCTTGCGAAAAGCCTGGCGTGAGTTCGCCCCCATCGCCGCTTATCAGGACGACACCACGGTCCTGATTTTGGATGATGAACAAGAGCGACCGCCGGTTGAATTCGAATTTTCCTGTTCGCCTGACTCGATCGTTGGAGGCCGAAAATTCGTCGATGATTGGGCGAAATTTTGCGGATTCGATGAGGAAACTACGGGTTTGATCGTGCTGGGATGCGATGAAATTCTCACGAACATCTGCAAGCACGCCTATTGCGAAGCGGACGGTCGAGGGCCGGTTCGGATTCATGCTCGCGCCCGACTGGAAGGACTCGAATTCCAAGTGGTCCATCAAGGAGACGGCATTTCCGAAGAGGAATTACCCGACACCAAGCCTGAAGATCTGCCGCGAGCGGGCGGCATGGGCGTCTGCGTGATTCGGCAGATTTTTGACGAGGTCAACTTCGAGAAAGGCGACGACTCCTCCCGGGTCACCGTTTGCAAACACGTGAATCCGCTACCAGCCCCAACTTCGCAGGCGATCCCACCAGCGGCGGCCCCAGTTGCGTGAAGGCGGAGTTGCGAGGAGCAATTCGTTGCGCCGTTGCTGAATTTGAATCGTTTCTCCCGGTGCGAATTGTCGGAGCTGTTTGAGGAGTTGCGTCACCCGGATGGCTTCCTGATCCAGCACCAATTGTTCGTCTTCCACCAACAAGCTCAACGCCACCGGATCCAATTGGACCGCTTGAGCCGCAACCGAAAACCATTCCCAGGCGGTTCCGTCTTGGCCTGCGGTCGGGATTTTCGCGGTGAACAGGTTTAGGCAGGAACGCGGATTCTGAATCACCGGCAGGTGCGCGATTTCAAACCAGACATGGGCGCGTTTTGTATAGCAAACCAGCTCGATCGGTTGATCCGAAGTCGGGAGATGAGCGGCTTGAATCCGCGGCCGACCATCAAACCAGGCCGATCCGAAGTGCGGCGTTTCGACGGGTTCATCCGCATCGCGAAACCGGCACTGGGCGGCCCAAACTGCTGGACCGACCCGCCCGAGAACAAACCGAAGCGGCTCCGGCGAAATATCCCAGGCCTCGCCGCGACGCCCCACTTCAGTCACCTTCCCATGTCCCTGGGCAATGTGCTGATAGCGAATGCCCGACGGGAAAACGAGTTGTTCTCCGGATTGGGCAGGGATTCGCCCAATCTCGGGCTCGCCACAGGGCAGGCTCAGCATCAGTTTCAGCGGGGTATCGTGCCATATCGTCAGCCGAAGATCCAGAACCGCAGCGGCTTCGTCGTAGAGCAGAGATTCCTGGTCTGCCACCGGCCAGCGGGTCCTCCCATCAAAAACTTGCAGCTCTCCGTCCCAAAGTCTGGCTCCGGAACCGGAGAACACGAGGCGCAGCGCCGGTTGCAGAACAGAGCCCGTTTTCAAGGCCGCCGGAACGCGGGCCAACTCCGGTGAAGTCGGCTCGATTTCCCCCGTTTGGGGATGGAAAAAGCGATAGTTGCTTGATTGATCTCCCGGAATCCAAAGCCCGACCTTTTCCAGTTTCAGGCTGAGATTTCCCGGTAATGTCGCCACTCCGGCGGGATTCGCTTCCACCACCGACGCACCCACATGGCCTCCATGAGAACGTGGCGGTTCGATCAGTCGCCGCTGGATCCAGACATCGCGCTCACTGACGGTCACGTCCGGACGGTTATAGGGCGGCGAAGGCTCGGGCCGATTCGGCGGAAGCGGATGCCAGGCTTGAAACCAGGGATCTTGCGTTGGATCGGCCGATTCCCGAATCGCGGTCGCGGAAATTCGCCAAGGCGAGAGCACGGCCTGGATCACCACGATCATTCCGATCACAATGAGCAACCCGGCGACGCCGCGAATTAGAAGCTGCGACCGTCCGTTTCGGTGATGCGTGGAAGAAGGCGAGTTCAACGCGTCTTCTTTACCTCGGAATCACCTCTGCTGTCTCGGAAAACCTGAAGGCGTCAGCGGAATCGCCGCTTGAGGGCGGCCAACTTTGCCAACACCCGCCCCCGCAGCGTGCCCAGATGCTGGAGATCGCGCGGCGGCTCGCCAAACGCCTCTCGGTAGATGGCGCGCCATCGGGGAACCTCCGCCACGAATCGCCAATCCGTTTCGATGAAACTGCGCAGGACATACATCGGAACGGGCGAACGCAGGGCGAAAAGCTTCGGATCGAAGGTGGAAGCGAAGGGGCAAGTCGGGAAGAACTCGCCCACGAGAATCCCAGCTTCGAGCAAGTCGCCCTTGAGCGACCGATTTCCTTCCGTCGCATCGAGCAGAAGTTGGCCAGGCGTTTCCGGAAAGACCGCAATCACGGTTTTCGTCATCGCAGCAGGCATCGTTTTCGGCTCCAACGCATGGAACAACTCGGCGAATCCCCGGAGTTCCTGGTCGATTCCCTCGACTTCGGTCGCTGACGTCGGCTGAGCGATCGAAAAATGCATCGTTCCTCGCTGAATCGCCGGTTCGACAAAGGGGCAAATCGCTTCTCGGCGGCCGTGCTTGTTGACCTTGCGAGTCGGGAACGTGGCCACCCAATCGCGACATTTCAGGATTGCTTCACGTTCAGGCTCGATCAGTGATGCCGTCTTCGCGGGATCGTCGCAGTCAGCCGGAGAGAAGAGGGTTCGTTGAAACGGAGGAAGAGCAGAGGATGCAGACTCGGCGAGACCAATCATCCTGAAACTTAGTTTAAATTATGGAAATTTAAACAACTCTCTGCCGAATGCTTCTTTGCTTCCCTCGGCTACGGTACTCAAGCGAGACCGCTGCGAATCAAAAGCGCGGTTTGGTCGGGATCGCGCCCCATGAAGTCGCGAAACAACTTTCCAGCGTCTTCGGAATTGCCTTTACTGAGGATCTTATCACGGAAATCTCGTCCCACCTCGGGATTGAGAACGCCTTCCTTCTGGAATCGGGTGAACGCGTCGGCATCGAGGACTTCAGCCCATTTGTAGCTGTAGTAGCCAGCGGCATACCCTGTCGGACTGGAAAACAGATGGCCAAACCGACGCGCCATGGAAGGAGGTCGAGTTTGCAGCGGCATAAGATAGCCTTCCAGCAGTTGCTCGCAGAGCTGATCCAAATCACCACCGTGTGGATGCGACGGATAGTTGACGTGAAGCTCTAGATCCATCTTGCCCAAACTGAGCTGCCGCATCGCCACCGAAGCGGAGCGGAAATTGCGCGCGGCGACCATCTTCTCGAAGAGCTCGTCCGGAATCGGCTCATTGGTTTCAACATGGCGTGCGAAAAGGTCGAGACACTCGCGATCCCAACAGAAGTTTTCCATGATCTGAGACGGGAGTTCGACGAAATCCCACACCACGTTCACGCCATTCAGAGACCGGATCTCGACCTCGCCAAGAAGGTGATGCAGCAGGTGACCAAATTCATGAAATACCGTCTCAACTTCCCGATGAGTCAGCAGCGCGGGTTTGCCATCGACAGAAGGCGACATATTTCCGGCGATCAACCCGAGGTGCGGCGTGCGATCTCCCCCGGCTTCCGGTCGCAAGCCGGTCTTCAGATAGTTCATCCAGGCGCCAGGCCGTTTCTCTTCCCGGGGATGCCAGTCGGCGTAGAACGAACCGAGATCGTGACCGGCTTCATCGTGGATATCATAAAACTTCACATCGGGCTGCCAGACTTCGCCCTTCCCTTCCGGCGCAGCTTCGCCAGCTTTCACGCAAACCGACTCTCGCTCGGAAAGTCGAATCCCGAAAATCTTCTCGGTGATCCGAAACATGCCTTGGAGCACGCCATCGATCGGGAAATAAGGCCGTAGTTCTTCCTCGTCGAAAGCGTATTGCTCCTGCCGCATTTTCTCGGACCAAAATGCAACGTCCCAAGGCTGGAACGGTCCCGGAGCTTCGCCCTTCTTCGCCGCCGCGAACGCTTCCAACTCCGCCGTTTCCTCGGCAAATTTTCCGGCGATCCGATCGTGCAAATCCTCGACAAACTTCAGCGCGGCTTCGCCCGTCTTGGCCATGCGCCGCTCCAGAATGTGATTGGCAAAATGATCTTCGCCCAAAATCTCGGCCATCTCCTGCCGCAGTGCCAGAATCTGCCAAACCAGATCCGTGTTGTCCCAATCCCCCGTCGATCCCACCGTAATCGATCCCTCCCAAGCCTCTCTCCGCAGCGTCTCATCTTCCGCGTATTCCAAGACCGGAAAGAGCGATGGAGCCTGGAGGGAAATCCGATATTTGCCCTTCAAATCCTTGCTTTCGGCGCTCGCTCGCGCTGCATCCATCTGGGATTTCGGCAATCCCTTGAGTCGTGAATCATCCTCCAGAACCAGCTCCCAGGCATTCATCGAATCCAAGACGTTCTCGCTGAATTTCTGGGTCGTCTTGGCCAATTCCGCCTTCACTTCCATGAAGCGCTCCTTCTTTTCCTCCGGCAAATCCGCCCCGCTTTGGCGGAATTCCACCAAGGTCTCCTCCAACAGGCGCTTCTTAACCGGCGAAAGCGATGCCGCCTCGTCGGTCTCGGAATACGCCTTGATCCGCTTCCAGAGCGCCTCGTTCAGCGAGATCTTCGTGAAGAACTCCGTCACCTTTGGCAACATCGCATTGTAGGCTTCCCGGAACGCATCGCTGTTCTGAACCGAGTCCAGATGCCCTACCAGCCCCCAAGCGCTACTCAAGGACTCCGTCGCCTCTTCCAACGCCAGCAAGGTGTTCGCAAAGGTGAGCGGTTCCTCGGTGGAATTGGCCAATCCCTCAACGTTCGCCTTCGCCACCTCCAAGGCCGCAGAAATGCCGGGTTCGATCTGGTCAGGCGTCAGTTGGGACCAACGAATGTGGAAGTCTTCGGAGAGAAACGGGTTACTCATGTTAGGAGAATCGGTAAACCAGACCTGGCGAAGGTCAATCGTTGCCCCGAAGGTTGTGCAATTGACGAACGAACGTCAGAGGGAATATTGAGAACAAAATGACTGCTGCTGAACACTGGGATTTCATCCCTGAAAAGGACTACCTGGCAGGGGAATTGGCCTCAGATCAGAAGCACGAATATGTCGGCGGAGTCATGTATGCGATGGCAGGGGCGAAGAATCGCCACAACAGGATCGCCCTCAATGCTTCGAGCAGCCTCCACGCTCGGCTTCGCGGCAAACCCTGTCAGCCCTACAACTCAGATACGAAAGTTCGCATCCGAACCTCTCGAGAAACCCGATTCTATTACCCCGACGCGATGGTGGTGTGCCGTCCCAATTCAGAAGACGACAGTTTTCAGGATGAACCTGTCGTGATGGTGGAAGTCCTTTCCGAATCGACTCGCAGGATTGATGAGGGTGAAAAGAAAGATGCCTATCAGACGATCCCGAGCTTGGGGGTTTATCTTCTCGTTGAACAAGATGCTCCTCGGGTCGTGGTATTTCGCCGTTCAGCGAACGACTTCGAGCGCGTGGTTTTCCTGGGGCTAGACGCCGTGATTCCCCTTCCAGAAATCGAAACCGAGCTTCCATTGGCCGAGATCTTCGAGGATATCACCTTCGCCGATCATCACATCCAGTAGCGCATCTGGAGATAGGCTTGGTCGCGCTTTTCTTCGCTCTCGACCACGTCCGCCAGTTCATCGAAGCCATACATGGTTTTCACCCGATGCGTTAGCAGAGCGCGATCGTAGGGAACCGAGTCTGAGGTCCAGTATTCCGGTCGGTGAGGGCTCGTTCTCGAGAGAACGAGCGGTCCCAGTTCGTCCGCCACATTCGGCAAATTCCGCCACAATCGAAGATGCTGGTAGTGGGATGCGAGCGCCGGAGGAACCAGATCAGTATAGCCGTAAGCGGCCAAATCGACAATCGCGGCGGCGTGGTTATTGATGTGGACGAGGTCGCCATATCCCTGACGATGAAACTTTGGATCTTGGTGGATGATTTCGTCGAGCACGACGTCGGCCATCTCGGTCAAATTCTGGTAGGGAGTGGCCGATTCGTCCTCCGGAAGGGTGATCTGATTTCCACGAATCCGCCCTTTTGCCTTTCCGTAGTAACCGCTACCGGGATGCGCTTCATCGAAAAGCGCGATCAGTTTGCGAATGCCATCGACCACCGAAGGCGTGGCCAGCTCCGGATGCTCTTTGAGCGCCCGAATCGCAAGGGACGCGAAAATCACGTTGTGTCCCGATTGCCGCGCTTGGCCGACGTTCTTCGCCAGCGCTTCGGCGATGTCATCGATCAAACCTTCGGAGGGTTTTTCGTGGGGAAAAGGCGCGAACAATTCCGGATCGGAGATTTTCGCGTTCTTGCTCATTTTTTGCCCGAAAACAGAGTCACCGCGCATCACACGATTCAAATCGCCTTCGATCCCTCGGTACACTTCCGGTTCCAATCCCGGTCGCTGCTCACCCACAAAATAGCCCGCGATCATCGCCGCACCGAGATGTCCGGCCATCGAGCTCATCTGATGGGCTCGAGCCAGGGCATTGAGCCCGCTGCCAAGGTATTCGAAAGCAATCATTTCCATCACTCTAGCGCAGATTGCAGGATTCGCAGAACGCAAAGTTGCGAGGCTCCCGATGGCCGGATTGACTCAACTTAAAAACCACAAAAGGAAGTTTCCCCTTGGTCCCCCTTTCATCCCCGGGCCAATGATGACTCGGGAGCGGGAGGGCGAAAAGCAATTTCCTATCCGTTAGTTGAAAGAGGCACCCGCAGCCCCGATTGTATTGGTTATTCCCATGAAGTTCTCCGTTTATTTCTGGATTTCCGCGCTGGTTCTGAGCGTCGGCCCGTTTTCCGTATTGGTCGTTTCAGCGCAGCTTCCCGGTCTCGACGCCTCTGAATTGCCGGAAGCGGTGCGGCGGCCCGTGAAGTATTTCGGGGATATCCATCCCGTGCTGGCGCAGCATTGCGTGGAGTGTCACGGCCCGGCAAGCAGAAGGGAGGATTGCGGCTCGATTCCAGGGAAGCGGCTCTGATGGGAGGCAGTGGCTATGGTCCCGCGATTGTTCCGGGGAAGAGCGAAGAGAGTCCGCTGCTGCTCTTCACGGCTCACCTCGAGCAGGATATGGAAATGCCGCCGAATGACGACCGGCTCTCCGAAGAAACCCTGTCCGTACTACGGGCCTGGATCGATCAGGGTGCGAAGTGGCCCATGATGGCGGGCCCTGGCGAGAGCGAGCTCATCCTGGGCAATCAACCGCTCTTTTTTGAGCGAGCGGCGACGCATTGGGCGTTTCAGCCTGTGGCCCCGGCGGATCCGGCGTCGTTGCGGCGGGGGCCGGAAACGATTGATGGGCTAATCGGAGCACGCCTCGGGGCGAAGGGCTTGGAGCCCTCTCCGCGAGCCGATGCGCGGACCCTGCTGAAACGGCTCCACTTTGATCTCACCGGACTTCCGCCCAGCTTCGAGGAGATGCAGCGGTTTGCCGTGGCGTTCGCCAAGGATGCGGACGCGGCGCTGGCGGCGAAGGCGGATGAATTGCTGGATTCCCCGCATTTCGGTGAGCGCTGGGGTCGCTACTGGCTGGACATGGCGCGCTATGCCGATACCCAGGATTTCCAGGCACAGGCCGACCTGAGATATCCCTATGCCTGGACCTATCGCGATTACGTCGTGGAAGCCTTTAACGCCGACAAGCCCTTCGATCGGTTTATCCTGGAACAGATCGCGGCCGACCAGCTCGGATTGAAGCCGAAGGACCCCACCTTGGCCGCGCTCGGTTATCTCACGGTGGGACCGCGTTTCCGCCGCCGTGCCGACGAGATTCTCAACGACCGGATCGACGTGGTGACGCGTGGGCTTATGGGAATGACGGTGGCCTGTGCCCGCTGTCACGATCACAAGTACGACCCGATCCCGACGGCGGATTTCTATGCCCTGCAAGGGGTCTTCGCCAGCAGCGAAGACCTCGAAGAGTTGCCAGAGATCGCTGTGGACGGAGTGGAGGTGGATCCAAAAGCGCGCCAGGACTACCAGGCCGCGAAGGCCGCCGCGAAAAAGACCAAGGTAGACTTTGTGCAAGACCTCAAAGACAAGGCGGTGGCCGACGTTCTTGCCAAGCCGGCGCTTTATTTCGACGCCCTGGTGCAGATGGAGGTGACGCGAACCGCGGATGTGCGGAAGCTGATCTCGGGCAAGAAGATGGTCGAGACCGCCCTCACTCCGATGAGCCGACAGTGGAACGCACTCAAGCGGGACGAATCCTTGCGCCAAGACCCCGTTTTTGCGCCTCTGGTCCGGGTTGCGGGCGCTTCGCCGGATCGCAAGAACGGTATTCTCGCACAGATCATCGCGTCGGGCCGGGTTCCCGGAGTCGACCTCGCGATCAACTCGATGCTGCTGGATGCGCTCCGCACCGAGAAGCCGCTCGACGAAGCCGCGTTGGTGCGGTTTTACGGCACCTTGTTGGGTCGGGCTCAGGCGGTTCCGGACGGACCTCTCAAGCCGATTTTGGCGGCGTTTACCGGCCCGGGTGGCCTGCTCGATTTCCGACCGGGAGACGTGGAGGGGGCGTATCGCCTGCTCGGGACGGGACGCCGGGACTTGAACCAGCTGGAAACCGCCATGGCCGAGGTCGAGGCGACCCATCCGGGGGCGCCCGCGCGGGCCATGGCGGTTCAGGACAAGGCCCGACCGGTCAAACCGGTCGTCTATGTGCGCGGAGATCCGACGCGCAAGGGCGACGCCGTGGAACGCCGCTTCCTCGAGGTTCTCGCCCCGGAGATGACCCCCTTTCCGGCCGATCGCAGCGGCCGCCTGGAACTGGCGCAGCATATCGCCAGCGCGGAAAATCCTCTCACCCCGCGGGTTTGGGCGAATCACATCTGGCGGCATCTTTTGGGACGTCCTCTTGCGAAAACCCCGGGTGACTTCGGGCTCCAGTCGGATCCACCGAGCCACCCGGAGCTGCTCGACTGGATGGCTTCCGCGCTGATGCGGCGAGACTGGTCTACCAAAAAACTGGTGCGCGACGTCGTGCTTTCACGGACCTACCAGCAAGCCAGTACCGTCCGGAGTGAAGCGGTCGCGGTGGATCCGGACAACGAGCTGCTGTGGCGGGCCGAGCGTCGCCGCATGGATTTTGAGGCGATGCGCGATGCCATGCTGATGACGAGCGGAAAGTTGGAACCGGAATTGGGCGGCAGAGCCGTGAGTCTGTCTGGTGAACCGTTCAGTGGCCGACGCACGATCTACGGGCTTGTCGACCGGACGAACCTCGATC
Source organism: uncultured Verrucomicrobiales bacterium (assembly GCA_964351855.1). GTDB lineage: Bacteria > Verrucomicrobiota > Verrucomicrobiia > Verrucomicrobiales > DEV007 > JBCDHN01. The sequence goes on along the minus strand of CAYGQD010000002.1, from coordinate 8,889 downwards.
CGCTCTTCACCACCTTTGATTTCCCCTCACCGGACCTCGCCAGTACGGAGCGGTCCGAAACACTGGTACCTCAGCAAGCGCTCTTTGCCCTGAATGACAGCTTTATTATCGATCAGGCGCGGGCCCTGGCCAAAGCGGCCCAGCAGTCTGCGGCGGCGACCGTCCCAGAGGGCGGCAGCTTGGGTGCCGCGGCCATCGAGGAGCTCTACCGACGCGTCTTCCTTCGCTCCCCGACCCGGGCGGAGGACCAGTTGGCGAGGGCGTTTCTTCGGGAAACCTCAGGTTTGCGCAACGACTCGATGCAGGGCTCCTGGATCTACGGTTCCGGGGATGCCGACCCGGCCACGCCCCGCGTTTCCGCGTTTCAGCCCCTCCCATTTTTCGATCCCCAGCGAAAGCGCTATCAGGGGGGACGCGCCTTTCCTCATCTCCAGCGTGGATTCGCCAGCCTGAGCGCGGCGGGCGGACATCCCGGGAACGGACTGGCCAAGGCGGCGATCCGCCGTTGGGTCGTCCCCTACGACGGGACCTTTGCGGTTCTCGGTGAGGTGAGCGTGGTCAGGCAGAACAATGGCGACGGCGTTCGCGCCCGGATCATCTCCGCTCGATCGGGCTTGGTGGGCGAGTGGATCGCCGACGGCGGCGCGGTCATGACCGAAGTCGAAAATCTTACCCTGAAACGTGGCGAAATCCTCGATTTCGCGGTGGACAGTCGCGAGAGCGGAACTTCCGACGGGTTTCGCTGGGCGCCGGCGATTCGTCTCGTGGTCCGCCCCGAGGATGCTCCCACCGATGTGGCGACGGTGTGGGATTCCCAGGCGGACTTTCGGGCTCCTCTTCCGCCGAAACTTCAGCCCCTCGAGCAGGTGGCGCACGCCCTTCTCATGACGAACGAGTTTCTCTTCATCGATTGATCCCTTCCCCCTTACGACCATGAACGACCACTTCTCTTCCCTTGATCCCAGGATCTCGGCCTCTTCGCCGCTTTCCCGTCGTCAGGCCCTGGCCCGGGCCGGATTCGGCATGGGCAGCCTGGCTCTGGGCAGCCTTCTCAGCGACATCGGGCTCACCCCCGCCACGGCCTCGGATGCCGCCTTGAACCTGTCTCCGCTGGCACCGCGCCCCCCTCATTTCCCCGCCAAGGCGAAGCGGATCATTCACCTTTTCATGAATGGAGGTCCTTCCCAGATTGATACCTTTGATCCAAAACCCTTGTTGCGAAAGTATCACGGCAAACCCCTTCCCGGAAAGGCCAATCTCGCGAAGGACAGACGGCTCGGAGGAGCCGCACTCGGTTCATCTTTCGAGTTTCAAAAGTACGGGGAATCCGGGATGGAGATCAGCGAACTGTTTCCCAATGTGGCGAAGCATGCCGACGATCTCTGCGTGATCCGATCGATGTTCAGCGATATCCCCAATCATGAACAGGCATTCATGATGATGAACACGGGAAGCATTCCCCTTCCTCGCCCCAGCGTCGGGTCCTGGGTGCTTTATGGCCTGGGCTCGGAAAATCAGAGCCTTCCCGGTTTTGTCGCAATGTGCCCCGGCGGCATGCCCACGGCCCAAAGTGCGAATTGGCGCAGTGCGTTCCTGCCCGGAATCTATCAAGGTGCCCACGTTGACACCAGCGAGACGAATCCGGATCAGCTCATCGCCAATCTGCGCAACGACTTTGTCTTCCCGGCGCAGCAACGCAAGCAGCTCGGTTATATCCAGCAGCTGAATGCCATGCACCGTGAAGAACGCACTGGCGATCCCCAACTCGAGGCGCGCATTCAGTCGCTCGAACTCGCGTTTCGGATGCAGACCGAAGCGACCGATGCCTTCGACATTTCGAAAGAGCCGACGAACATCCGCGACATGTATGGCGACACCATTCAAGGGCGCCAAACCCTCATGGCACGTCGGCTCGCGGAGCGCGGGGTGCGCTATGTTCAGGTCTATCATGCCGCCGGCCAGCCCTGGGACAGCCACTCCAACATTGAGGAAGGTCACCGGCGTCTCGCCTCGCAGAGCGACCAGCCGATCGCGGCCCTGCTTCAGGATCTCAAGGATCGCGACATGCTGAAGGACACCCTCGTTATCTGGGGGGGCGAGATGGGGCGAACTCCCACGGCGCAGCTTCCCTTAACGCCGAAGGTGGGGCGGGATCATCACACCGACGGTTTTACGATTTGGATGGCGGGCGGCGGCGTTCGCGGCGGTCACATCCACGGCGCGACGGACGACTTCGGGCTCGGCATCGTCGATGGGAAAGTCCACGTCCATGATCTCCATGCCACGATTCTTCACCTGCTCGGGTTTAATCACGAAGCCCTGACCTATCGCTACGCGGGGCGCGATTTCCGGCTCACCGATGTGTTCGGGAATGTCGTGACCGAGATTCTGGCCTGAGGCGCAAGACATCCAACCGCTGAATTGGTCGGCTACGCCACGCCCTTGGCTCGGATCTCTTCCGGAAAAGGTGGGGGAGAATCATCTTCAGCGTGGCCTCGGCGGCGAAGGCCGTGTTTTTCACGAAGGATCGAGACTTTCCCGTGCTCAATGAACTGGTCGGGCCAGCCGATCCGCTCGACCGGGGTGTGGATGTCGGCGTAGTGGAGATAAAGAGGACGCGGCACTTGCGGGCGTAGGCCCTCGATGGTTGCTCCGTCAAGTGGCTTGTAGCGCGGGTTGATGAGGGCCACTGAAAAACCCGCTGCTTCGAGTTGGGCGGCGGTTTCCTGGGCCATCTCGAACAGGTTGGACCCCCTTCATCCCCTGGTTTTGGCTTCGTCCAGGTTTCGATCTCACGCAACGGCGCGGAGGCGCGGAGAAGAATTTCCGCTCGGGCCAGGTAGCCGCGAGTGACCATATCTTCGTCGTTGGCGTCGAGGAGGTTTTTTCAGAAGTCGGGGAAAACTTCGCGCTGAGTGCTTGGTGGAGGAGGGATTGGGCCCAGGCTTGGTTGTGCATCGCCAAGTGACTGGGCGAATGCTTTGCCTCAAGAACACAAAGATTGGTCTGTGTTTGGCAGGATAGGAGTAGTAGAATCAAGAGATACGGAACATTATAAGTGATGAATAAGGATAAAATCGTAGCCGAGATGCATGAAAAGATTGATGAGGCATCCGGAAAAATTGATGAATTGAAGCTACAAACTCATCTGGCCAAAGCAGAGGCGAAGGACGCATTGGAGCAACGAATCGCTGGTTTGGAAAAGCAGCGAGACAAGGTCAAAAATGATATCCATCATCTTCAAAGCAGCACGTCGGATGCCTGGGAGGATTTGGCCGAAGGATGCAAGAAATCATGGAGTGAAATGAAGGGAGCGATTCAAAACGCCATCAACGAGTTCAAGGCTTAAAAAGGGGAACCCCGGACTCCGACTCAAGACATGACCGCCGTCCACAAATTCAAATGGTTCGCGTTGAGCCTGATCACCATTCTCTTCTTTAGTTTTGTCGTTCAAAACAGTGGCGTAACGGCGGTGCGATTTATGGGATGGGAGAAGGATGTGCCTCGCATGCTTTTGATTTCCGGTGTCGGACTAGCCGGATTCATCGCGGGGGCCCTTGCGATTCTTCTCCTGCAGCGCCATTGGCATTACAGCCATCCCGAGCCAAAGAGTTCATCTCCATCGGATTGACGATCGAGTCAGGCCAACCGGCAGTGCCTGAAGGCAGAGGACCCGACTCTTATGGCGAACGGCAAATTTCATCCGCTGGAGCATTTACATCCGCGGTCGCTTGTCAACTTCAAGCACCAGTTGCAGGCACTCGTTGAAGGGCGCCTCTGGCTCAAGGTGCTGATCGGGATGGTCCTGGGAATCGGAACCGGAATCCTACTTGGGCCGTCTGCGGCGTTGATCGACCAAGACATCGCTCATACGATCGGAGACTGGTTGGCGCTTCCCGGGCAATTTTTTCTCGCTCTGATTCAGATGATCGTCATTCCTTTGGTGTTTGGCTCGATCATTCGCGGTCTTGCCGCCAGCGAAAACATGGAACAGCTCAAGTCCGTTGGTCTCACTACGGTGTGCTTTTTCATTGTCACAACCACGCTCGCAATCGTTATCGGAATTGGCCTAGCGCTTCTCATCAAACCGGGGACCTATATTGATGCGGATTCGGCACGCAGCGCGCTTCAATCCCCGCTATCACAGGTAACTCAAGGAGAAACTCCATTCGCCGACAAATCGATTCAGGAGATCATTGTGGACGTGATCCCCCAGAACCCCCTGCACTCAATGGTCAACACGGAGATGCTTGGCGTGGTCGCTTTTGCGATCGTGGTCGGATTCGCACTCGTGTCGATGGACCCCCAACTATCGCAACCGCTCCTCACGTTACTCTATTCCATTCAGCAGGTCTGTATGACCGTCGTCCGCTGGGCGATGCTTCTGGCACCGCTGGCTGTATTCGGCATGATGGCGCAACTATCTTCTAAACTAGGAATCGAAGCACTCCTCGGGCTCAGCGTTTATGTAGGAACCGTTCTTCTCGGACTGCTCTTGATGATGGTTATCTACGTGGCTCTAATTCCTCTGCTGGGCGGAATTGATTCCTGGGAGTTTCTGAAAAAAGCCCGATCAGTTTTACTACTGGCATTTTCAACCTCCAGTTCTGCGGCCGTGATGCCGATGTCGATTCAGACCGCCAACGAACTGGGAATCCGGTCGAGCGTTTCGCAATTCGTCATTCCTCTCGGAGCAACCCTTAACATGAACGGCACGGCTCTTTATCAGGGCGTGGCCACCATTTTTCTCGCCCAGGTTTTCAGTGTCGATTTGAGCATTAGCCAGCTTGTTCTCGTCGTAGTCACCGCAGTAGCAGCGTCGATCGGCTCCCCCGCAACCCCGGGTGTCGGTATTGTCATTTTGGCGATGGTCCTCTCCACGGCAGGGATCCCAGCGGCGGGGATCGGCTTAATCATCGGTGTCGATCGAATTCTCGACATGAGCCGGACCTCGGTGAACGTCACTGGCGATCTCGTTGCGGCCGCGTTCGTGGGTCGATTTATCCGACCGGAAGCAGCAACCGATTCGGCGGCACCCTCCACAGAATCGCCGGAACTATCTTAGACCTCACCCTAAACAACCCGGACTCCTACGGCTCGTCGGCGTCACCGGAACGGTTCTTTTTCTTTGGTGGCTTCTCTTCTTTGTCCGACTTCTCTTCCTTGTCCGACTTGGGTCCTAGCACCTTGCTACCGATTCCAGAGACTGCTTTGCCGGTGACTTTGGCGGCCTCTCCGGCAACTTTGGCCGCCTTGGTTGCTCCTTCCACCGCGATGGCGGCCCCGGCCATCGCCCCAACGGGAGTTCCTGGTAGCGCGGCTGCAGTCAGGGCCCGGATCAGGTTCTGCTTCGAAAGGCCGGGAATCCCAGCCACGTTCTCCACACCCGGCACGTTGGTCAGCTTCCAGGTCAAATCGCCAAACGGCCCCGAAGCTTCCATCGCTAAAACCACGCCGGAGAGGTCCGCAATGAGCCCTGCCACGCCCTTGGTTTTGGCCTGCGCCGTGGCGGTGAGTTCCTGGCGCTTGAAATTCATCTGCGTCGTGCCGTTCAGGACGAAGAACGGCCCCTCCAAGACGACATCGTCACTCCTGAACACTCCGCCGCTGAGGCTGTAGGTCGCCTTGAGCGTCGAGCTTTCCAGCCCACCTTTCCAAGGGTTCACCGTCATGGCAGAGAGCAACGGGCGCAACCCACGAAACACGGGGATGGAGATGAAACTGGCATCGGCCACTTGCACAACGCCACTTCCGTTCTGCGCCGTGAGCGAAATGGGTCCCTTGCCCGTAAAACTACCGTCCACCCGGCCTTGATTCTCTTCGGTTTCACGCCCCGCAAATCGGTAAATCTGGTCTAGCAAGAGTCCATTGGCCTTGACCGTGCCATCAAACTGGACGGGATCGGAAAACGGCAGCAGAGCGCCCGTAGCGGAAACGTTACCTCCAAGGGTGGAGGCCGAGAATCCGTTCAACTGAAGGGCTCTCTGCTCTAAGCGAAAGGATCCGGTAGTGTCGCGAAGCTCCAGGCGGCGCTGATTGTTGAGCAGAATGGACAAGCTCCCTGTAGCGGTTCCCTGAATTACGGCGTCCGTCGGCGCATCGAGCGGGATTGAGCCATCACTCAGGACAACGTGAGGCGGCGTCTCAAACCGGATGTTTTCCGCTGGTGCCTTGCCAGTCAAATCGTGGCTTAGGCCGATCAGGTCTACACGGGAGTCGAGCCGGGAAATTCGCAGCATCTTGGATTGGGGTTCGAACTGCCCACTTGCGGTGAGTTTCTTGTCCTGATAGGTGAGAACGAAGGGATCGAAACCGATGGCGACGGGTTCCGCATTGAGCTTCGCCGTCACATCAGCCCGCACGGTTGCCGCGCCGTCCAGGGCGGTGAACGACAGGCCGGAAAAGCCCAAGCTACCGCCTTCCAAGGCAAAGGGCGCGACAACACCGGCCAGCTGCAAAGTCCTCCCCTCGCCCGCTGCAAACGAAAGCGGCTCCTTCGCGGTGATCTCGCCGCTCAATCGGCTATTCACCCAGGTCCGGAAGTCGATTGTTCCTTTAAGCGCTACCTGCGGCGGAACGCTGAAACTCAAACCGGAGGGAATCCCAGCTTCCGGCCCGATTAGCTTCGCCGCCAGAGAAAGCAGGTCGATCTCCGACTGAATCTGATCCACTTTTAAAACGCGGGTTTGGATATGAAAACGGCCGCTGGCGATCAGAGGGCGCTCCTGGTATTGAAGGCGAACATCAGAGAACACCACTTCCAATGGATCGACCTCGGCGCGTCCGAAACGAAACGTCAAGGAATCCAGCGGCACCCCTCGCCACACGAGCTTCCGACCCACAAATTGACCGCTGAAATCCGGAGCCTCACCTCGCGGCACATCGAAGGAAAGCCGCAACTCCGGCGGAGCCCCTTCCGCCTCGATTCCCAGAGCGTCGGAAAGCTGAGCAATCGCCAGGAAATTAAGATTCGCCGCGCCGTACACTTTGGAATCCGACGGGGCGTCCATCTCATCCGCCCCCGGTTGCGGTGGTTTCCCAAAGGTCAGCCGACTGTTCGCCACCCTCACCTGGAGGCCGGAGAATAACCCGGAGAGTCGGCGGATCTGAAGTCCTTGCGGTCGAATGTTCATCTCCGAAGTCAAGTTGGACAGTTCGACAGGCTTTCCTTGATGATAGACCGTCAGGGTCGCATCCCGGGTGGTGAGCGTCGCATTGCGTCCTGCTGTGGAAAAGAGCAGTTCGCCCAGGTCATAGGTTACCGCGACTCGAGAGAGGCTCGCTTTCGGCACCTGCCGCCGTTCCGTTTCGTAAAGCGTCGCATCATTGAGCAGCAGTCCCCGCATCAGGTTGAAGTTGCCGGTTTCGAAGCTCAGATAATAGCCGCGCTTCTCCATTTGAGCACTCAGTCGATTCAGGATCTCTGATCCGAACCAGTCCCGCGAAAAAAAGACTACCGTGACACAAAGAATCAGAAATCCGCCGATCACAATCGAGAACCGGACGAGGCGCCGGTGCGACTTACGCCTCGCACTCCAGAAACCGATCAGTCCCAGTGGCCCGAAGAAGAGAACCACCACGCCCCAGATCAACCAAGTCCGCCAGTTGGTCTCATGCTGGCGACGGAAATCCGCCACCAGCAACGCCAGCGATAGAATGACTAACCCCATCCATAGGCTCCCGACCACGGAACTGAAGAATGACGTCGTGCTCATTCTTCAGTCTAGCAGAGGAACCCAGACCGGGCATCGAACAAACACCATTTCCACTTTCACGAAGTTCGTGTGAATGACTCTGTTCGAGGGACACCAGCCGGGAGAAGTCTGAAGACATACGATCGCCTCGATGTATCGTAGCAGTTCAGCGAGAACCCGGAACATGAGACCAACACTGTGAATCAGATCGACATCGTGGGAGGCGGCCTATCCGGTTTGTCTTTGGGAATCGCGCTGCGCGGCCGAGGTACGCCGGTGACGATCTGGGAAGCGGGTCAGTACCCTCGGCACAAGGTCTGTGGGGAGTTCATTTCCGGGGTGGAAACGACGACTCTGGAGAAGCTTGGCATCGCCGATCTCTTTTTCGATGCGCCCAAGTTGACGTCGGCGACGTGGTGGATGGCGAATGAGCATGTGTTCGATGTCGATTTACCAACTCCGGCGATGGGGCTGAGCCGGTTCGCGATCGATGTTCGAATGGCAGATCGTTTTCAGGAGATGGGCGGAGAACTGCGAGCGGGCGAGCGCTATCGGGCGGACGATCCGGTGCGGCCCGGTTTGGTCTGGGCCACGGGCCGGGTTCCCGCCAAGAGCGACCTGCTCGGGCTGACCCTTCACGCGGAAGGGTTCGATCTGCTCGCGGATCTGGAGATGCACTTTGCGGACGGCGGCTACGCCGGACTTTGCGCGGTTGAAAACGGGCGGGTCAATATTTCGGCGCTCTTCCGGAAGAACTCGGCGGTGAAAGCGGATCGCGAAAACCTCTTTTTGGCCTACCTGCGATCCTGCGGAATGACGAAGCTGGTCGAACGGATCGAGAGCTCGCGGGTTGATCCGGAATCCCACGCCGCAGTCAGCGGAGTGCCCTGCGGATTCTGCCGTTCCGACGGGGACGACGAACCGTGTGCGATCGGCGATCATTTTGGGTCGATGGGGCCGTTCACCGGAAACGGGATTTCCTTGGCGTTCGACAGCGCGGCTTCGGCGGTGGATCCGATGGCGGACTATGCTGCGGGCGAGACTTCCTGGCTCGATGCGAAACGCCAGACGCTCGGCCTGCTTCGCGAACGCTATTCCCGCAAGCTCCGGGCTTCTCACGTGCTTCATCGAATTTTGCTTAATCCAATCGGGCTGCGAGCGATGGCCGCGCTCGGAAAATCCGGGGGGATTCCCT
>CAYGQD010000001.1:88628-113137 GCA_964351855.1 uncultured Verrucomicrobiales bacterium | reverse complement strand
AGAGACTGACGGCGTTGCTCAAGACGTCGTTTTCGAGCAGGACGAAGTTGGCCGGAGTATCCAAAACACGGGCGGCGCTGGCCGTTTCCGTGCCGGAAGCGATGACGATCTCCTGGGAATTCCCGCCTCCGCCCTGGTAGAAGAGCGTCTCCATCTCAATCACATCTCCGGCAGCCACGTCGAAGGTGGCTGTGGTGAATCGGTGAGCCGATCCGACACCGAACTGCGCCGAGTTGGCGGAAGAAGCATCGATTTGCCCGCCGAAGGTAATCGCCCCGAAGGGAGAACCGCTGGCCAATTCGACCGCGTTGTAGGTCACGCGGCGGCCGTCGTCGGATCCGGCGGCGATGGTGTAGGTCCCTGCCACATTGAAGGTCAGGTAAGACACCGCGCGGACGGCGTAGTTCGTGCCCCCCAGCCCCACATCGCTGCCGAAGACATCGGCAAAGGGGGTGTTCGGCGTGAAATCCGCGTTGTCACCGAAATTGACCTCACCGCTGGTGCCGGTGTAATAGTGGTCGACGTTGTAGACGTCCGCGAGAATCTGCTGAATCCCGGCCCGGTTGCTCTCTGCCAGGCTATCTAGGTGATCCCAGAGGGTGATGCTCTCGGCGAGACTACCGAGACCGTTGGCTCCTTCCCCAACCGTTCCGGTCGGGGAAGTGATGTTAAAGGCTTCGACTCGGAAATTCCCGTCAGCATTGACCACGGTGTCTTCCGTGGCGGTGTAGGTAAAGGTTTCCTGGGCGGATTGACCCACGGCCAAAGCATCGTAGGCGGCCACGCCGGTGGGATCGTAGGCGAACGTTCCGTTCGCGTTGACGGTCAATTTCGCGCCCGAAGCGAGCGTCACTTCCACGCCCACATCGGCCGCGTTGCCGTTGACCGCGGTGACGGTGGCAGAGTCGCCCTCCGGATCTTCCTCGTTGGCCAAAACTCCGGTGGTGGCGGGGTCGGTGTTATTGAGGATCGCGTCCTCGTTCGTGGCATAACCGGAAGGTTGGGTCGTCGGGTCATCGATGGCATCGAGGACGTCGTTGAGACCCTTGACGGTGATCGTGGCGTTGCCCGTCTCGGTGGCGCCGGTCGCGGTGTCCTCCAGGGTGTAGGTGAAGGTGAGGACTTCGCTCTCGCCCGGAGCCAGATCCTGGAAGTCGGTGCCCGGATCGAAGGCGATGAGCCCGTTGGCATCGACACTGAGGGCACCGTTGCTGGAGCGGCCGCCATTGGTCGTGTTGGTGATCGCGCTGAATCCGCCGGATTGGACCTCGACGGTGGAGGCGTTCCGCCCGGTCACCTCGTAGACCGCCACAGACCCGGAGTTGCGCACCTGCTGCCCGGTATTCAGGGTCCGTTCGATGTTGATCCCGGCGGCGATCACCGTGTTCCCGGACACGGAGACCGCGCGCCCGAATTGATCGCTTGCGCTGTCGGCGTCCCGAGCCTCGTCGAGAATCGGTCCATCGCGCAGGATCCATTGTTCGCCAACCGCCTGAGTATCGTCCCGCTCGAAGAGGTAGAGGGCTCCCACGTCCGCACCGAGATCATCGGAAACCCGGGCGCCCACGGCGATCAGGGTACCATTCTCGTTGACTGCCACAGCACGGCCGAACTCAGCATTGGTGAGGGGGGTGCCGGTGCCCGCGGCGGTCAATTTCTGCTGGAGCACGTAAGCGCCAGTGTCCCAACGATAGACGTAAACCGCTCCCGCATCGGTTCCGTTGTCGTCGTCCAAGTCGGCACTGACCACGAGCCATTCGCCCGAGTCCTGGCTCACTTCCAGGCGCAGACCGATCCGGTCGTTGGCGGCAGCGCCGCTGCTGCCACCTGGAGCGGTACCCGGGAAGAGGGTGGTCTCGGTAGCCGCCCAGTTTGACGGATTGGCGTCCGACAGATCATAAATGTAAATTTCACCAGAATTGGTTCCGTTGGTGTCATCGTTGAAGGCACCCACAATAAGGCGATTGCCGTCCCCGCTGATGGTGACATCCCGGCCGAAGTTGCTGTTCAGGGCCGTGTCGCTCGGGGTCACACGAGTCATCCCGGCTGCCGCGAGGCTATTGTAATTCACACTCCCCGGACTTAGCCAGGTTCCGAAGTCTCCGGGTCGATCGATGACATAAACCGCACCGGAGGCGTTAGCTCCACCGAAATCTTCGGTGTAAGCACCCGCCACGATCCGCGAACCGTCCCCGCTGATATCCAGATTATAACCCAACTGATTGTTCTCGTTGGTGACGTCCACAATTCCTGCGTCAAAGTGGAAGAAAGCGGCCTGGTCGTAGGTCCCATCCGGCCGACGCTCGAAAACATAAACCGCGCCGATATCCAATCTGGTTCCGTCGTCGTCCAAAAATGGAGCCCCGACCACGATGGTGGAACCGTCCTCGGAAATGGCCACGTCCCGACCGAAGTCGTCGCTGGCTCCCGGCTCGTTGACCGCCTGCAGGGTTTGTAGCAGAGCCCAGGTGTCGTCGCTGGTGTCCGCGGTGCCCCGGGTGTCGCGCTGGAAAACATAGACGTCACCGTTGGACTCGCCGATGACGCCGCCTTCCTGCTGACTCTGCCCGCCGCCGCCGGGCGCACCTACCACCGCGATGTCTCCGGCGATGTCGATCTGCATCCCGTATTCGTTGATACTGGTGAAGCGGGTCAGATGGTCTCCGGCACTGTCCTCAGGCTGAACCAGGGTCTGCAGAGCGGTCGTGCTCGTGAGATCGGTTGTGGAACCCTCAAAGACGTAAGCCCCGCCGAATTCCCCGAGTTTCACTTCTTCCGAAACCCCGTTCACCGTGATGGAAGAGCCTGGAAGGAAGGTATCCCGAAGAGGTTCGCCCACAATGAAGCGCAAGTTGGTGGAATCACCCGGATCGGCTCCCAGAGCTACGCCGCGGCCGAACTGGCCCCTGTCATTGAGGGAGCTGACATCCGGCTCAAGGTGAGCACGCTGGACCCAGTGAGTGGTCATGGCATGGGTCCCCACCATGGCTGCAGAAATGGTGTTGGTTCCGGTTCCCAAAGACTTGCCGTTATTGGCGGAGGGCGTTTCTGCGGAGATGAGAACGGAACTTCCTCCGCTTTGACCGGTCAGGTCCACGGTGATGGGCGGGTTGTTGATTGCGGCGGCAACATCTGCGGCTGTAGCGGTAATGTTGGTGCCGTCGTGGGCCAAAGTCACCTCGATGTTCAGACCATTGGCGATTGCGGTGGTGCTTGCGGTCAAAGCGCCGGGATCTTTAAGTTCGATGGTCACGTTGCCGATGGCCGCCGTGTCGGCCGCATACACCCGCACGCTACGGTTGCCGGCGTCGCCCAGGATCAGAGCGCTGGCCTGGGAATCGTCAATTTCGAAGATGTAAGCTGAGCCGCGGTTCGGCTCAGCGCCTTCATCGTCGGCAAAAGCGCCGACCAGAATGGTGTCACCGAGAATATCGACCTCGATGCCGAAGCGGTCGTCCGCCGCGATGAGGTCGGACTGGAAGACGTCCTCCAGTGCCCAGGTACCCGGACTGATTTCGGCGAAGACGAGGGCAACGCCGGCGTTAGTACCGTTGAAGTCCGCCGTGCTGTTGCCGAGGACGACCCTCGCTTGATTTCCTCCGGGGCCGCTGGTGGTCGTGATGGCCACGTTCCCGGGCCGGTCATTGTTCGCGATGGAAGAGGTGTTGAGCAGCTTGGCGCTCTGCGTCCATTGGCCGAACCGGATCGCATTGGTCGCCGCCACGACCCCTGTTCCATCGCCGCTAAACGCGGCAGCTGAAATAAGAGCATCGGCGTCATTGGCCGTGGAAGCGCTGTTCGTGATCGCAGAAATCACGTCATTGGCCAAGGCTCCGGTTCCGAGTTCAATCACGATCTCCGTGAGGCCCGTGGCGCCGTTGAGCGCGACTGACTGGACCTGGGTCGTGGCCCCGGCAACGTATTGGATGCTCAGATCGTTGTTGACTCCTCCCTTCGAGGAGAAGCGCAGACCGGAATCCGCCGTGACCGTCCCGGCCACATCTATCTCAATGGTGGCATGAGACGCACTGTCGTCCCGGTTGAAGACGTAAGCGGCACCCGAATCGGTGAAGGGTGCCTCGTCATCGCGTTCGGCCAATCCGACGATGTATCCGCCCTCGATGGCCACACCGCGACCGAAGTAATCGTTATTGTTCCGGTCCGCCAAGGTCTCCGGTTGCAGAATCTGCTCCAGTTCGAAATTCGATCCGTCGGTGGGACCGCTCGTGTCCTTGAAAACGTAAACCGCACCAACGTTGGCACCATCAGTTCCGGTGGCCTCGTTAAGTAGATCCGCGACATAGGCTCCGGCGACAATCCGGAGGTTGCCTGCGCCATCATTGTCGATCGCCACAGAGATGCCCAACTGATCGTTGTTGTCGATGCCGATGAGCGAGGCGTCCCGGCTATCGAACTCCTGGCTCAGAGTCCAGTCGTTATCGCCGTCGCCATCCCGGAAGACGTAGACCCCTCCGGCATTAGTACCTCCCTGATCTTCCAGGTAAGCACCGATGACGATCGTTTGGGTGGCCTCATCCACAGCCACTGAGAAACCGAACTCGTCGTTGGAATTCTCGCCATCCGGATCCGCGATGGAGTCGATGAATTCCCACTGGCCGGTTCCCGAGTTGCGTTCATAGACGAGCACTGCGGAGTTGCCGCCAGTGTCATCGGAACCCACTACGAGGAGATCCCCGTCCACTGCCACGGAATGGCCGTAGCGCTGCAGTTGGATCAAGGCCGGATTGCCATCGAGGTTGCCGGTCTGATTAAGGATCGTGGTGACCGTGTCAATGGTCAGGGCTGTATCCTCGTCAGTGACGCCGCTGACGTCCTGGGCGACAGACGCACCGGCAATCACCGTGATGGTGTCGGTAAAGAAGGCACCACTTGGTGCGGTGATGGCATACTCAAAGGTATCCGTTCCCTCGAAGCCGTTGGCCGCCCAGTAGACGAAGCTGCCGTCGCTGGAAATCTCCACCCTGGCACCGTTGGCCGAAGTGAAGGCTCGTTCCTGAACGACGAGGCCAGGAGCGGCGCTCCCGCTGAAAACGCCATCGGTCGCCGAAACCTGGTTGCGCACCACCGACGGCAATTCGAAGACCGTGTTGATTGGGACGAACAGGTCGATGTCAAATCGGCCCGACTCGGACTTGGTGCCGGTGGCGTCGTCTAAGGCGTCAAAGCTGAAACTGCCCGATCCCAGAGACCCGACCGGGGTGAACGTGACGTTGCCTGCGGCGATGTCGGCGGTGGTGAACGTATCGTTGGAGCCGAGCGCCGCCGCGCTGCCACCGATGGTCAGAATGCCGGCACCGGCATCGATCGCGGTCAAGGTGAAGGTAGAAGCCTCGGAAGCTCCCAGGTTCGCACCGGTCAAAGTAACTTCGGAACCACCTGGCTCGAGAATCAGCCCGGAATTCGCGGTGAGCTGATAAGCGCTCAGCACGCTGGTCAGGTTGATGCCCTGCAGGGCCACGGTGTTGGTCGGGGTGCTGCCACCGGCGGCCAACGCGCCGGATACCATGTTGACCTGATCACCCGTGGCCAGGTTGAGCACGGCGCCGCCCCAGTTGCCGGAGACGTGGTTCCCCGGGGTGCCGCCGGAATTATCATCCCGGTTGTAACGGGCGCTTTGGCCGTAATCGAGAATTTCCCCGCCGTTGACCTCCAAGCCGGTGTTGGGCGTGATCCTCGCCGTTGAGGGGTTCTCCACGTAGGAGGAATGGAAGAAGAGGAAAGTGTCCGTGGGGTTGGCTGCGGTCACGGTGACTTCAGCCGTACCGCTCCCCGTAGTGCCGCTATGACTGAAACTGCTGCCCGTGGTTCCCACGGTATTCTCAAAGGTGACCGGAGCGGTGTTGGGCGACGCCTCGTTGCTGGTGTTGCCTGTGTTCAGGTTCTGGCCGGTGCTGTCGGTCAGGCGGATGGCGTCAGCCGCCTCGGCTGGCAGGCGCACGATGGTGAGCCCGGACTTGCTGCCGGTGAGGTCCAGAGAAACTCCGCTCCCGCCCCAGGCGACCTGGACGTTGAGAACGTCACCGGCGCTGGCCTCGATCATCGTGCCGATGGACGCAGCACCGCTCTCGGTGTCTTGGGCGTCACGCAAGTAGACGGTGGTCCGGGTGCCTTCGACTTCGGTGCCATCGAGGGCCAGGCGCTGGGAGAATGTGGTCCGGTCCGTCACTCCGTCGAAGTGGCTATTGGCGAAGACCATGTAGGAGCCGCCCTCTTCCAGGGTAATTTCGCCGGTGGTGGGGTTGAACGTATAACCGCCATCGAGCTCGTTGACGCCGGTGTAAGTCACATTCTCGAAGGAGGTGCTCACAGTGGTGCCGTCCGCCGTGGTTCCGCCATCCAGGCTGAGGTAATCGTAAGCGTCGTTCAGCTTGATCACCTGGATGCCGGTGGCCGTGGTTCGGTTTAGGAGGAGGTCAGGGTTCTCGGTCGCCGTGCCGTTGTAGGTGCTGTCGTCGGTACGCACCGTGTTCAATTGCAGGGTCTGGCCGGTGGCCGAATTGACATTGACGATGCCGCCGCCGGCGGTGATCAACTCGTCGGATCCGCTCTGCGTCCGGATAAATCCTTGGGACTGGCCGATCGCCAGTTCAGCGCCGTCGAGGGTCAGGTAGGAGTTGGCTTCCATCCGATTTTCCGTATTGTTGGAAATCCAGCCGCTCTGATCGAAGCGAGCATTGTAGAGCACCAGGTGGTGGCCTGCGGTCAGGTTGATCTCCGAGCCGGAAACTTCCTGACTGTTGTTGGCGGAAGCCACGACCTGGTTGTCAAAACTGTGAACCAAGGATTCTCCGCTTGCGAGGGTATCTCCCGGCTGACCAACCGTGCTGACGGTGTAGACCAGGACATCTCCGGGCGTTCCGGAAGCCGCCAAATAGTGCTCACCGACCACGCTGCCCGCAACCGCTCCATCTGCCTGTCCCTCCGCCGGAAGGCGGCGTTCGCCATCGTTGATAACGGAAAACAAAAGGTCTGAAGACGAATTGGAATCGTCGAGCCCCAGCACGTGAGCCTGCTCATGCATCAACACCGTGAGCAGATCCATTCGGTCCTCAAGCGAAGGGTCGGCAGCCACGAGGAAGGTTCCGGTCCCGATAAACTCTTCATCCTGCAACGGCGTGGAATCGATAAACCAGCCTCGTCCCGCCGCATCCACATCGATCGTCACGGTATTGCCCTCAGCCGCTCCCAACTGATTGAAGGCCAGATCCGCGATCCGATAGTCGATCGAATCCAGGGCCAGAATCTGTTCCGCGCTCAACCCCGTTTCGGTCCAACGTTGCGCCGCCGCATCGGCAACTTTTTGGAGGTCTGCTTCGGTCAACTCCGTGGGCGCTGGCTCGGACGCCGATTCACCGGTCTCAAGCGGCTCGTCCGCCAGCACCACCACTTCTTGATCCAGATCGATCGTCTCAGTCGCCTGATCAGAGACCTCATCTGGCGGTGCGACTGCCTCCGTTTGCACCTCGGATGTTGGACTCGCTGCGGGTGCCTGTTCTGCGGTAGGGGCTTCTTCAGCAGCGGGGGCAGCTTCAGCGTCCACCGGAGCGGCGGAATACAGAATCCGGGGCTCGAGTTGCTCGGCCAACATATCGCGCTTGCCTGGGGAGGCCAGAGACTCGTTGTCGCGAAGCAGCAGGCGCTCGAGAAGGCTTTTGTCGGGAGTTTGATCGTCAGGTTGGGTTTTCATCTGGCTTGGAAAAGAGGTAGGGCGGACAGGCAGTTGCGCTTCAGCGGCCCAAAATGGGGGAAGGAAGGGGATTTGAGAGAAAATAGAGGCAGCGGGCACCGGATATCGTCTCGGCAGTACAGAAAAGAACCCGCTTGATCCGGTTCAGAAACGACGCTGCGTTCGCTGAAGGAAAGCGGGTTACTACTCGCGCCGTCAAAGGCCGAGTCACCTGGGAATTCGCCGCTGCTCCGGTTCCGGTGAGGCTCGATCCGCCGAACAGGCGCAAGTAACTGGTCAAGAAGTCAAAAACATGAGCGGCGGATTTCCACAACGCCACGCAAAAAACGGTCACCTGCTCCACGGCCTCCCGAACCACACGGAAGGCTTCCGGGGCGGAACAGAGGGTAAAGCGCGGCGGAGTTGAGGCTGAATCCTGATGAAACACCTCGCGCGCGATCGGCGCATCGACAGCGTCATTGCGAATCTCTTCGCGTTCCATGTGAGGCTCCCACAACACGAAAACGCCGTCCGCGAGCTCATCGGGGGAGGAGCAGATCGAGGAGGTTTCTAATTCAGAGGTTTGCGCGCTGAAAAGAACCATCGTGAGGGGTTTCGGAAGGTCAGGGAGGCTAGGAAATTCCTTGGTATCCGAATAAGGTTTCCTTGTTCTAGAGAAATGTGACATTTCTGTCAATGGCTATGCCCCGAAAAAGTAACGGAAAGGACAGGACTCAACTCAGTCACAATTCGTTGATAATGAGTTGATTCGGTCTCTATTCCAACAATCGGAAGAGCCCGCGAGAATTTTTAAATTTTTTGCGCCACCTCTGGCCTGCCTTATTCATGAGCCCGGCGCGATTGGCGCGAGATGGCATCCATAACGGCGTCAAACTTGATGTTGCGCACTCACCGTGTCTCGGGACACGCCTCCTCCGAAACATCGGCATTTTCCTGGTTCTGAATGCATCTCGCGCCAATCGCTAGCCGACTTCATGAATAAGGCAGGCTGGCCATTTGCGGAAAACTCCCCTTTCAGGCCAGCACATCCTTGATGACATGCCCATGCACATTGGTGAGGCGGCGCTCCAGCCCATTGTGGTAGTAGCTCAGGCGCTCGTGATCCAGCCCCATCAAATGGAGAATGGTGGCGTTGAAGTCGTAAACCTCGACCGGATCTGCGGCGGTCTTGAAGCCGAATTCGTCACTTTGGCCATAGCTGAAGCCTTTTTTCACGCCCGCTCCGGCCAGGAAGCAGGTGAAGGCCTCGGGATTGTGATCGCGACCGGTTCCGTTGCCTTGCAAAAATGGCATCCGCCCAAATTCGGTTGCCCAGACGACGAGGGTACTTTCCAGAAGCCCGCGCCGTTTCAGATCGTGGATCAAGGCAGCGGTGGGCTGGTCCATGATTTCGGCCTGCATCGCGTGGGTCTCGGCGATATCCGAATGGGAATCCCAGTTGGTGATTCCGTTGCCGCCACTGGGATCGCTTCCATTGAAGAGCTGGACCACGCGAACGCCTTTTTCGAGGAGGCGACGCGCCAAAATGCAGTTCTTGGCATACTCCCGCTTCAGCTCCGTTCCCGTGTCCGTGCCGTACTCCTTGCGAATCGACTCCGGCTCTGCGGAGAGATCCATGATTTCCGGGACCGAGGTCTGCATTTGGCCGGCGAGCTCGTAGCTGGCGATCCTTGCGGCCAGATCCGCGTCATTCGGAAACTTCTCCAGGTGGTTCGCGTTGAGACGCTTCAATAGGTTGACCGTTTGGCGATCGTCGGCGGCGGTGTATCCTTCCGGGCGTCGCAAGTTCGAGGGGGGATTCTTGGCGTTGAAATCGGTGCCCTGAAAGGCTGCCGGAAGAAATCCGTTCCCAAAGTTGTTCTTGCCGGAACGCGCCAGCCCACGCGGGTCATTGATCGCGACAAACGCGGGCAGCTCCTCACTGGTGGAGCCCAGAGCATAGGTGACCCAAGCTCCAAACGAGGGAAAGCCTTCCATCGTGAAGCCGGTGTTCATGAAGTTCTCTCCCTGAGGATGGGCGCTCGTCTGGGTATGGAGCGAATGGATGAAGCAGAAGTCATCGGCCAGCGCACCCATCTTGGGCAGCAATTCTGAAGTCATCTTCCCGCTCTCTCCACGCGGTTTGAAATCCCAGAACGGTTTCGCGATATTTCCGGTCGGGCCTTCAAACGTCACCGCAGGAAGTCCCGGAGGCTTCTCGCCATGGAACTTATAGAGGTCCGGCTTGTAGTCGAACGTGTCGACATGACTGACCGCACCCGGACAATAGATCACCAGCACTTGCTTCGCCGCCGCATCAAAGTGGCTCGTGCGGGGCGCATAAGGATGGTCCGGATCGAACTTCGGGCGGATCGGTCGCTTTCCGCTGAAGGCGGTAGGGTCTTCTTTGGCAGCGAGGAGCTGCGCCAGGCCCAGCCCGCCCAGTGCACCCGCGGTGTTCCGCAAAAAGTTGCGGCGATCGAGGAGGCGATGCCCGAAGGGCGAGATCGATTCTGCTTCGTTCATGGTTGGAGAAGGTGATGGAGTTTGGTGGTGAGGTTTGTCACCTCGTCAGGGTGTGACGCGGCCACATTGATGGTTTCGCTAGGGTCGTTGTGATGATCGTAGAGTTCGACAAAGACCGGGGCGGCATTCAAGTTCCGCCCATCGAGCCAGGTAACGAAACGGTATTGATCGGTCCGGAGACTGTAACCCATGAGATGACTCTCAAAGAGTTCGCGGTTCCAGAGATCACCCTGTTGCTGGATAATACGTTCTTCCACCTCTTCGATGAGTGGGCCAAAGAAGGTTTCGCGCATTTCCGGGGAAAGCGGGTTGGCTGCCCATTCCCGTAACGCCGGGCTCGGAAACTGACTCAAGGCAACCTCTTTCCAGGTCTGCTTGGGATCATCAAGAAGCGGCGCGAAGCTCTTCCCTGCGAGGTGATCAGGAACTGGAATCCCGGCCAGTTCACACAGCGTGGGGTAAATATCGACCAACTCGACCAGGGCGTTGGTCCCTTCGCCTTTGGCGCGCATTTCCGGGGTCGAAACAATCAGAGGGACGCGGGTCGCGATTTCATAGTTCGTCGCTTTTCCCCAGATTCCCATCTCGCCGAGATGCCAGCCATGATCACCCCAGACGATAATGATCGTATTCTCTTTCACGCCCGCGTCATCGAGGGCTTTGATGAGTTTCCCGATCAACGCATCAACATAACTTGTGCTGGCATAGTAGGCATGGAGCAAGGTTTTCGAGAGATCATCACCCATCGGTCCAATCTTCGGAATCTTGGCCCTGACGCGAAGCTCAAAGGAGGGATGGAGCCCGATCATGGCTCCGCCCTCGGGTCCGGTGGTCTGGGTAGGGAGCACGATTTCGTCCCGGTCATAGAGGTCCCAATACTTCTGGGGAGCGCACCAGTTGAGGTGCGGTAATTTATATCCCATGGCGAGAAAGAAGGGTTGATCGCTCTTCTCCGTCATGTCTTTCAGGGTCGCGATGGCGACTTCCGTGTTATACCCATCGATATAGGCGTGATCGGGAACATCGGCGCTTTCATAGGCCGGTCCACTCGCCAATCCGCGTTTCGAAGCCTCCCCGTATTTTTCAAACATCTCCTTCCGTTGCTGCATGTGGAGCTCGTGATTCTCCGGAAGCGCGAAGGTATAGTTCGGGCGCTTGAACGGCGTTTTCTTGAAGGCGGGTTTCCGGCTCCACGACTGGGCGTCATCGCCTGGGCGGTGAAAGATCTTTCCGCTCGAAACGGTCTCATAGCCGTGAGCGATGAAGTGTTGTGGCAGGGTGATCACGTCCGGATTGAGATCGCGGAACTGAACATAGTTGTGGGTGATTCCCGTTTCGTCCGGTCGCATCCCGGAGAGAAGGCTGGCACGAGACGGCGAACAAATCGCCTGTTGGCAATAGGCGCGATCGAAACGAATCCCCTCCCCTGCCAACGCATCCAGGTTCGGAGACTTTACGATGGAAGATCCATAACACCCCAATTCCGGGCGTAGGTCATCAATCGCAATGAAGAGAACATTCGGCTTCTCTCCGGCACCGGCCGAACCGAGTAGAAGGATACTCAGGCTCTGGAGAAGGCTCACGCAGAGCCGCAGAGGCGCAGAGACTTGGGAAGAGTAGGATAAGAACATGGGGCGTGGTCTCGTGAAACTGATTACGGTGTGGGTTATGGGGAAGGTGTAGCGCAGCCGCAGCGCTCCAGTTTTGGATATAGAACAATCCTCTGCGGCTCTGCGTGAGACTTTTATCATCAGGGGAGGAAGGCGAATTCGTTGGAGTTGATGAGGCTGCGGCAGACGAGTGCCAGGTCGATATCGAGACAGGCGTTGAGTTCGTCCTCGCTGGGCTTGCGGGTGAGGAGGAGTTCAAAGGCGCGCCGGACTTGGGCAGGCTTCTCCGCACCGGCTTCTTGCTTCGCTCGTTCCGCAATGAACGTGGACTGCTCCACCACGAAGTTGCTGTTCATCAAATTGAGTGCCTGGAGCGGCGTGGTTGAGACCGGACGCTTGGCTCGAACCTGACCGCAATCGGGAAAGTCGAACGCGGTGAAGATCTGGTCGTCGACTCGCCGCATCCGCTCTTGATAGAGCATTCTCCGCCAGGTTTCCGGACCGTGGTTATCGACCACTTCCCACTGCGCGTAGGTCTTTTTCACATTGTGAATCCGGAAACTGCGGCCTCCAATCCGTTCATCCAGCTTGCCGGAAGCCAGAAGGACGCCATCCCGAATCACTTCCGCTTCCATCCGGCGTGGAGGAAAGCGCCATAGGAGAAACGCCCCCGCATCTTTAGTCATGCCGGCTTCCGTTGGTGCGCTGGATCGCTGAAAGGCGTCCGTCA
The DNA here is from genome assembly GCA_964351855.1 of uncultured Verrucomicrobiales bacterium. Classification (GTDB taxonomy): domain Bacteria; phylum Verrucomicrobiota; class Verrucomicrobiia; order Verrucomicrobiales; family DEV007; genus JBCDHN01. The sequence continues at coordinate 100,584 of CAYGQD010000001.1, read as the reverse complement.
TCACCAGCATTTTGATGATCGCCTTCATCGACCATTTGCGCTCCACGAGCTTCGAAGCGAGCCAGTCGAGCAACTCCGGATGCGAAGGCTCGGCTCCGGCATGGCCGAAGTCGGTTGCGGTCGGGACAATCCCCGCGCCAAACAGATGATGCCAGATCCGATTCACCATCACCCGCGAAGTCAACGGATGATCGGCACGGGTGAGCCACTCGGCAAAACGCAACCGACGCTCCCAATCCGCCGTCGAAGAGTCGAGCCCCAGGTCCCCGTCCATGATCGCGAAACCAGCGGGCACCGCCTCGTCCCTCGGGTTCTCCGGGCTGCCACGGTGAAGCACATGCGTCACCGGCGGGTTTTCCGTGAAGCTGCCGACGAAGCTGACCTGCGGGCCTTCTTCGCCCAGCTGATCGATCAGCTCGTGAAGGCGATCCGATGCCTGCTTCAGCTTCGGGTTTTCTTCGATCTTCATCTTGGCCCAGCCCGTGTTCCCCAACTCTTTCCAACTCCCGTCCCCATTCTGGGCCAATACCTTGAACCCGGGGAGCTTCCTCGCGGTGCCACCATCCAGGTAGTCGGTCTCAAAATAATACTCCCGATTGCTGCTGAATCGGAAGCGTTGTAGCTCAGCGGCTTCGGGCAGGTGAATTTCCACCCACGGCTTCTCCTTGCTCCCTTTCGGCGCGTTCGCCCGCCAGGCCATCGTGCCTATGGTCCCGTCATTCGCCTTCCACAGCTCATTCCCGGCCTTGGTCATGGAATCGTCGGTCACCAGCTTGGTGCCGTTCTTCGCCAGGGCCAGGTTCTTGGCGTAGTTTTCCGTCCCGTAGACCTGCAATTCATCGATGCCGACTCCTGGAGTCGCGAATTCGATCCGTAGCACCTTGGTCTTGGTTGCCGGGAATTGGAACTCCGTGAATCCTCCCCAGTCCTCGCTCCAGCTTCCGAAACCCTCGCGAAGGATCTTGCGCTGCTTGAACATTTCCTGGCGGATCTCCTTCGCTCGTATCTGGCGGGGATGATCGTCCGAAAACTCCGGATACCGCCCGCCAAACTCGACCCCCTGAAAGACGGCGGTGAGCGCGTAATAGTCCTGGATCGAAATGGGATCGAACTTGTGGTTGTGGCAACGCGCGCAGCTCACCGTCACTCCCAGCATCGAGGCACCGATCGTCTGCATCACCTCATCGACGCGGTCCGCCCGGGCTTGTCGAATCGCCGTCGGTTCCCGTCCCACCGTCGCGGCAGGCACGTGAGGCCCCGCGACCAGAAACCCCGTGGCCTCTCCCACGCCCAGTTGGTCACCGGCCAGTTGCTCGGTGAGAAAGCGATCGTAGGGAATGTCTTCGTTGAAAGCGCGCACAACGTAATCGCGATAAATCCAGGCGTTCTTCCGGTAAAGATTCGCTTCTGAGCCATTCGTCTCCGCCCAGCGAATCGCATCCAGCCAGTGCTGTGCCCAACGCTCTCCAAAGTGCGGCGAAGCCAGCAGCTCGTCTACCACCGCCTCATAGGCAGCCTCCGGATCCTTCTTGGTTTCGGCCAAAAACGCGGCCACTTGTTCCGGGGTGGGGGGAAGGCCGGTCAGGGTGATTGCCACCCGGCGAATCAGCGAATGCGGGTCAGCCGGTCCGTTCGGAGTCAGGCTCGCCTTCCTCAGTTGCGCTTCCAAAAACGCATCGACCGGTGTGCGCCCGCCTTCGGGAACCTCCGCGCGCACCACCGGATGGAAGGACCAATGATCCGTCCCATCTTCAATCACGGCATCCATTTGCCCGGGCCAGATCGCTCCTTGGTTGACCCATTGCTTGAGCAACTCGATCTGGGCATCGGACAGCTTGTCCCCCTTTGGCGGCATGGCCATTTCCTCATCGAGATGCGTCACCACCTCCATCAAATAACTCGCCTCCCAGTCGCCAGGGACGATCGTTGGAAGTCCCGTATCGCCGCCCTTCAGCATCACCGCCCGCAGATCCACCCGGAAGCCAGATCGATCCTTATCCGGGCCGTGGCAGTCCAGGCAGTTGTCTTCAAAGATCGGGAGGATATCCGATTCAAAATTGGCAGCGATCGAGAAATGACTCACGCTAATCGCAGCGGCGAGGCAGAGCCGGTGGAAGAACGGGTGTGGAAGCTTCATTACCTCATCACTACCGGCCCCCCGGAAATGTAACAGGTTTTCTCCACGAATTTTCATGAGAGAAGCGAAATTCGGTTTGTGGCCCATGCGTCACATACCTCGTCTTGCGTTCGTTAGCGCAGCCTAGTGGGGAGAAGAACGGCTATTTGACCATCTGATGGGTCACTGATAGTTTCATCCTGAATGATTAGCCACCCACGAGCAGGCTCGCCGAATAGCTGCCTTCGAACGAATACGGTTATCTTGAGATTCGTTGTTTGGATGACCTTGACAGTCTCCGCTGCGGCTGAAGACCATCAGAATGAGTTCGTTCATCTTCTCGCGGTTTCGAAGATTGATCACTTTCACGTTGATGGAGTGTCCTTTTCAGAGGCGATCGATGAAATTGCTGAGCATTGGGCGCAACTTCACCCTGATGTTCCCTTTCAATTCGGGATCGCGGATTTCGAACCTGACGAAGAATTAGCGCAGGTATCGGTGGAATTGGAGGTCCAGGATGCGACCTTTTTAGAGGTCTTGAACTGGCTCGGGGAATTGACTCGGCAAAAGCTGTCGGTTGGTAACGGAATGGTGGGCTTTCAATCGATCGGCTCTTCTACCGGGGGATGGCACACGCTGCAGTTCGAGCCGAGCGAAAAGATGCTGGAGTTTTTTCAGTCCCACGGCCAAAAAATCACCTCCAAAGGGATCGCAAAGATCCTCCGCTCATTGTTAGGTCATCCGATTTCCGTCCGATATGACAGGCCGTCCAATACACTATCTGTCACCTCAACCGAGCGCGAGATCAACAAGCTGGAGGGCATCATGGCCCTTCTCGACGAAGGCTATTCCATTTCACTACCCAAGATGTTGTCTCAGGAGCCTCGGTAAACAGGAGGCCCGGGTTCCGGCAGTGCAGGTACCGTTCTGTAAAAGGGGCATCGTGCGTTTGATGGATCTTGATGACTGCACTTTTTGACCAACCCGGAATCGGACAAGCAATCGGTGGAGCACTGATTACCCTATTGGTGTTCGCCATTCTCTTTCTGAAGCGCGCTCAGATTGGCAAAGGAAGCCGGTGGCGGATGAACTTTGCCAGGACGAATTGCCCCAGCTGCGGTGCGCGGGTTCCAAGGATCCGAATTCCCGCGAACTGGAAGCAGCTCAGGTGGGGGGGCTGGACGTGTCGGAAGTGCCGTCAGGAATTCGACAAATGGCGGAAGCCGTTGGACCGGGTTCGGTGAGGGGCCTGAATTCTCCGGTAACAGGCGCGACCTGCTACTTGTCGCCCAAAGGAGTCTTCCAGGCCGCAGTCGCTTGACTTTCCGTTTTCCGCCGCCTTAGCGTCTTTCATTATCAGAGGCCAATCATGAACGAACCCGACCCTCCTTCTGCCCCGAACCCAAAGCTCAAGATGGATTTAGGAGGATTCTCGGTGAGCCTGAACGTCCGAGACATCGAAGCTTCAAAGGCGTTTTACGAGAAGCTAGGGTTTGAGTCGCTGGGAGGAGATTGCGGACAGGGCTGGACGATCTTGAAGAACGGTGAGCATGTGATTGGTCTCTTTCAGGGGATGTTCGAGAAGAACCTGCTGACGTTTAATCCCGGGTGGGATCAATCCGCTCAGAACGTTTCCCGTTTCACCGATGTCCGCGCTCTCCGCGATGAGTTGAAGCAACGCGGCGTTTCGATCGTCAGCGACGATGTTAAGGGCGATGACGGACCGGGAAGCTTCGTAATTGAAGACCCGGATGGGAACCCGATTCTGATCGATCAACACCGGTAGGATGACTGGCCTCTTCCCAGGATTTCGGTCTGTCATGACGAGGAAGCGCTTCGCTGAATGTCGGCTGCTTGCGGTGATTTGCTTCGCAGGTTTGGCCGTTGCGTTGGGAGATGACCCAAAGCCTGGAACGGTTCACCTCGCGGGCTTCCAAAAAGGACTGACGCTTGGGGGAGCTCATTGGCGGAAAGAAGAATACGGAAATCTCGATTGGACGCTCGATCAGGCGAAGGCGTATGGGGCGTCGCATATCCTGGTGATTCCGAACGGATTCCTCTATCCGGGCGAATCCGGGCATGAGATCCGCAAAGTCACCTTTGATGATCCGCTCTATGACACGGACCCACGGTTTCAGACGCAGGAGTGGGGCTGGTGGGGCGCTTCGTTGAACGATGCGCAGATCCGGGAGATCGCTGCGGGCGTTCAGGCACGTGGAATGAAACTGGTATTGAAGCCGCACATCGATCCCTGGGACGGGACGTCGCGCGGAGCCGCAACTCCATCTGATCCGAAGGCGTTCTTTGCGAACTATACCAAGTTCATCGTCCACTATGCCACCCTGGCAGAAGAGCTTGGCGCGGACTTATTCGTCATCGGAACCGAATTGAGTGATATCTCCAGCACGCGTGGGGCGCTGGCGAAAACGGGTGTGAATGTTACCGGAGCTTGGAGGAAGATTATTGCCGACGTGCGCAAGGCCTACCAGGGACCGCTCACCTATTCTTCGTCAGCCTTTGGCGACTGGAAAACATGGAATCCCAAGGATATTGGCCAAGGTCCATCACGAATCGGTTTCTGGGAGGATCTGGATTTTATCGGGTTCGAGCCCTATTTTGGGGTGACCGAGAAGTCGAACCCGACAGTGGAAGAACTCACGGAGGAGTTTCAACGGAAAATGGATCTCTACGCCAAGCCGCTTGCCGAGAAATACGGGAAGAAGATCCTCCTGACGGAAGTCAACGCCTACGCCTTTGATTCGATGAACACCGATCCGATCGGGATGTTCACGACACCGGAAGATCATCCGATCGATCACCAAGAGCAGGCCGACTATTATGAGGCGCTGTTTCTTACCGTATCCCAACGTTCCTATCTAGAAGGCACCTACATCTGGCCATTCTATCTCAAGCCGGACTTCATCAAAACTGAAGCGGATTACGCTGAGATGCAACGGAAGTCTCACCGGGATAGTCTGTTAGGAGTGCCGGCTGGCGCCGTTCTGAAGAAGTGGTATCAGGCGATTGATGAGTCTTGATGGACACACTTTTTGACCAACCTGGAATCGCAAAAGGGCAAAAGGAATCGACGGAACACACGCCCGCAAAAGCAACTGAAAGGCTCCCTTCCGTGGGCGGGTCTTCGGTGGTAGACATGGGCAACGTTGGACCACGGAAATCGCGGAAAGCATCTGCAAAAGATAACGAAAGCCTACACTTAGTCGCCTAAGGCATCTTCCAGGCCGGAGTCGCTTTCCGGAATCAGTTCGAACATCGCTCCGGCGATGTCTCCACGTCCGAGGCCAGCTGCGGCAAGGAGGCTGCTGGCACCGGAGAAATTCATGGACCAACTGGAACTCTGGGAGTGATCAACCGCGCCACCGATGGCGGGGCTGTAGACAATCCGAATCTCAGCAGGTTCGCCGGCGCTATCGAAACTGACTAACCAGTTTCCGCCTCCATCGACATAACTGCTTTGAGTGATCCGAGTTCCATCGGCTGCGGTGATTTCGACCTGCACATAGCTGCCCGGGGCACCGATTCCCGCAAAGATCGGGGTGAGTTGCAGCAAGCTCTGATCGTTCATTTGCCGAAGCGCACCAACAACCGGGTTATGATCGTCGAGGAGGTTTTCGTAAGCTTCTAGCGCTCTGGATATCGAGCTGGCCTGACTGACATCGAGTTCTGCGCCTTGAAAGCCGACGAAGACTCCCTGGCCAAGTCCAAAGCTTCCGGCCCCGGTTTGGAAGGAGTTGACCAGACCTTGAAGACGATCGGATTCGATGGTGACACCTTCCTCGTCGCCTTCTTGTTCCGTCTGTTGATCGGTGAAGGTGTTGGGGGTTGCCGCCGGAGGTTGAGGCGTGGTGGTTCCACTTCCGGTGTTGGTTGCCGGAGGAGGGGTGCCTCCACCGCCGCCGGTTGTGGGAAGGGCCGCGACGATTTCGGTTCCCGGGACAACGCTCGCGAGGTCAACGGGATTCCCGGCGATATCTGCAAACGCGGTTCCGTTGATACTGGTCAGGTCCACGCCATTGGCCTGAGCGGCGGCCAGTTCGGCCGGAGTCAAGGTGACGGTGAAGATGAAGGAGGTGCCGGGGCCTTGGGCGGTCGGGCTGGTTGCCAAGGCGTTGAATCCGCCACCGAGGTCAACCACGACGGAGGCACCGCCAACATCGAGGGTGCTGGCTTCGGGAACATCGACCGTCACGGTCAAGATGTCTCCGGTCAGATTGCCGGTCACGGTGGATACCGGGGAAGAAACGGTATCGACGGTGACGGTAGTGGGTGCAGAGGTCGCGCTTACGTTCCCGGCTGGATCTGTCACCACGGTGGTGAGGTCAAAGGTTCCATCGGCCAATCCGCCAGTCGTGATCGAGTAGTTGCCTGAGCCATCGGCGATCGCGGTTCCCAGGGACGTAGTGCCATGGAAGAGTTCGACGGTGCTGCCGGGCTCGGCTCCGGTTCCTGAAATCGTCGGATTCGGATTGTTGGTGACGCCGTCAGTCGGGCTGGCTCCGGTGTCGTTCGCCGCTCCGTTCAAGGTTGGTGCTCCGGGGGCGGCGGGAGGCGTGGTATCCACTTCCAAGGTGAGCGGCGCAGAGGCCAAGCTCCTGTTCCCGGCCAGATCCGTCGCGGTTGCGGTGAGGGAATGGGTGTTCTCAGTCAACGGTGCGGTGATGCTCCAGCTTCCGTCCGCAGCGGCCTGAGCCGTCCCTACGACTCCATCCAGATTCGAGGAGAGGATGACTTCGGCGTTTGGTTCAGCCGATCCTGCGGCTCCGGTAATCACGACCGAGGTGAGGTTGGTGAGATCGTCATTGTTGACGCCGGAATCGGAAGCGGCCACCAGGTCGAGCCCGGTCGGGTCACTGGGTGCGGCGGTGTCCAGAGTGACGGTTAGTGTAGCTGAATTCGCACTGGTATTCCCGGCCTCATCGGTAGCTGTAACCGTCAAATCATGATCTCCATCCGTGGTCAGATTGGCGCTGATCGAGTAAACACCGGTGGTTGGGTCGGCGGTTGCGGTTCCCACGACTCCATCAATGCTGGAGGTCAGCGTGACCGTTGAACCGGGTTCCGCGACTCCGTCTATCGTTGGGGTCGTGTCGCTTGTGACATCATCGGAGCTCGAAGAACCGGTATCGCTTCCCGCGTTCAAATCCGGGGCTGCCGGAGCCGCCGGAGCGGTGGTATCGACCAGGTCATTGGCGAGATTCTGAGCAGCATGGGTAAGCGTGGCGTCGCTGCTGAGGCCGTTTTGCAGCGTGGCTCCGTTGGTCAGGGCTAGCGTATTGGCGATTACATCGACACCATCCGCATCATCCTGGCCCGCCTGCACCACATAGGCGAAGGTGAGGGCGGTTCCTGAGGTTGAGCCGGTATGGATCGCATCGACGGTGGTACCTCCAATGTCGAGGGAGACTCTCGCCTCGCCCGCCGCACTCAGGGTGACGGCTTCATCGAAGTTAACCGTCACGGTCACAGTATCCCCGACACCATGGGTGGTGGGAGCGCCCGCGCCTTCAATGGTGGTGACGGCTGCAGGATTTTTGACCAAATTAATCGTCTTCGCCGTCGTGTCGATATCGACGAAGTAACCGGCGGGAACGCCAACCTCTGCGGAGAACGCTGCCCCGGTAAGAGTTCCGGTATAGCTCAACAAGGTGTAGCTCGCGTCATCCGGGGTCGAGTCCACTGCGCTCAGGTCAAGCGTGGTATTCGTAATATCCAGATTCCCACCTACTGTCACCAGATCCGCCAGATCATTGGCCCCGTCCACGCCCAGTTGGAGCGTGCCGGTGTAGGCCAGATTTCCGGTCACCGTGAGGGTATTGGAAGTCGCGGAACTGTTGATCAGCTCGGACGTTCCTGTTCCACCGGTGTTCCCTCGAACCAACGAAGCGACGGTTTGATCAAACCCGTTCAGGTCCAAGATCGCGTTGTCGTTCGCGATGGAGTTGTCAATGGTTAGGGTGGTTGTGACGGGTAGCGTGTTGGTAGCGCCAAGCGCCAGGGTGCCGCGAGTAATCGTGGTCGAGCCGGTGTAGGTATTCGCTCCGGATAAGGTGACGGTTCCTGAGCCTCCCGGTGCTGCCGAAATGACCAGGTTGCTAGAACCGCTGTTCTGAATCACGCCGCTGATGGTGAGGTTCCCCCCGGTATCAGCTCCGATTCTGGGCGTCGCACCGAGGAGGACATCGCCACCCCACTGCGCATCTCCGCCAGCTTCGACTCTCAGCGCCCCGCCAAAACTCTCGCCAGCCCCGTTGATGGTCACGGCCTCGTCAGCCACCGTAATGCCATCGGCCAGAATGAGGGTCGCACCATCAGCGACGGTGGTTCCGGCGGCGTTGGTTCCCAAAGCGGTGTCACTCCCCACGATCAAACTTCCTGCGCTCACCGTGGTGGAACCGGTGTAGTCGTTGGTTCCGGAAAGGGTCAAGGTTCCGGTTCCGGCTTTGGCGAAGCTGCCTGAGCCGGTGATGGTTCCGATCAGGTTCTGCGTCGCTGTGTGATCTACGGTAAGCGATGAGCCTCCCTGGATATCGATGATGGTTCCCGCGATGCTGGAAAGCTCGGTGATGGTCACCGCCTGCTCACTTCCGCTATCGCCTGAGATTTGCAGGGTCACATTCTTGTTTAGCGCGAGTCCGGTATAACTCCCGGAACCGCTGTTGATCACGATGGTTCCGCCCACATCAACTGCAGCCAAGGCGTCAGCCAGATTATTAAAGGCATTCGTCAGGAACTCCCCATTCTCGACCACGCTCGATCCGTCATCGAGGTCGGTGTCCAGATCAAACGCAGCCTGGTCGGTCCAGGAGTTGTCCACGTAAATCACATCCGTGGTGATCGGGCCATCGGCAATGTTGACGGTGGCGCTGGCCGAAGCGCCGATCGTGGCAGTTGACGCGGTGATGACGAGGCTGGGACGATTCGCCGCTGTCGCGTTTCCGTTTCCGTGGAGCCTGAGGAACTCGGTGGTGGTTCCATTCCCGGCAACCAGAAGCCTGAGGGTATTGTCACCCGCTGCCAGGGCGGCATTAACCGCTCCGTTAAGCGCGCTGGAGCTGGGGAACGTGATCAAGGATCCGGCGGTGGCGGAGGTCACGTTCAAGGTCGTGAGCAGGGCACCCTTGGTCCCTCCTGCGGTGGGGTCTGTCCCAAGGCCTGAAGGATTGTTCCAGGTCGCATTAGCGGCATCAAAATCGAAGGCATATTGATACACATTGAGATCCAGATTTCCGGCAAAGGTCGATTGCAACTCGAACGAAAGTTCCGCGCCATCCGAGAGTCCCGAGAAGGAAGAAAGGTCATACTCGACGATGACGTTGAACTCACCCGTCGCTCCCTGACCACCCAGCAGAAGTCGCCCGCTATCCGTGACACCCAATGTCGTATCCGCGTCTCCATTGTTTTCGCGGAGGTAGGCGATGTCTGCATTGAACCCGACCGTTGGCGAAACACCGTCCTGGAAGGAGGACGTATTTGCAGACGGTGCTCCGGTGACCCCGGTGAGAGTCACGATGACCGTCTCGGACGGCTCGATCAACGCATCGGTGAGGACGGTGACGTCAATGACGGCACTGATCTGATTGGCAAGAATGGTCACCTCTCCGGTTAAGGGGGTGTAATCACTGCCTGCTGTCGCATCGCCCGTCACCACATAACTCACGACCGTGTCTTGAGCGGATGTGCGATTCAGACTCACGGTGAACTGCCCATTCGTCGAAGGCTCTCCCGCACTCGCCAAATTCGCGGTGATCGAGACTTCCAGGGCTGGAGTTACATCGACCGTAATCGTGTTCGGCGTTTGATCGGTATTGGCATCAGCCGGAACCGACGCAAAACCGATCAGATTGAAATCCTGCTGGCTGTTTCCGGTAAACCGAATTCCCTGGATGGTGGAAGGATCGGTGACGCCGAGATCCGCCACCTCAATCGCAAAACCACCGAACGTTCGATTGTTGAGGTTAGGCAATGGCCCGTCGTTTCGTTCGAAATTGAACGTCCCCAGAGCTCCAACCGTTCCGGCGATCGATACCTGCGACCCAATAAGCCCGCTGCCATCATGCGCCTGGATCGTTAACGGGAGATCGGAGGTGTTATTGACGAAAACGAAAATCTTATCGGTAGCGGTGAGGGAGTCACTGAATTGGTAAACGGTCGCTGAATTCGGGTTCAACACTCCGGTATCAATGCGAGAGTCCGTCATGGCATCCGTCCCACTGGCCGGAGCGGCGGTTCCGTCGCCATGGAGAATACTGCCTCCGCCTGGCGCCGCTTGGCTCAGAGAGGTTGCGAATTTCAAATCTGTGTAGGTGCCTCCTGCATCGGTGAACGAAGTCAGGGTTTGGCTGCCAACGTTGTTCCCAGCTATATTATATCCTTCTACGGTCGCGATGTCCGTAATAGCGACAACATTCACCGTAGGGGTGATTCCCAATCCATCATCGATCACTTGAAAGCTAAAGTCCGCATAGGATGCTCCATTCTGTCCGGCGACAGGATCGAACGTTAGCTTGTTGGCATTCAGGTCCGCAATGGTGATGAAATCTCCCGCCGTGACCGCGACTCCATCGAGATTCAGTGTGCCCACGGTAGGCAACTCGGAAATCACCACTCCAACAAAATTGTCAGGTGGCGTGTTGCTATCGCTAAATCCGAAATCGGATGTCGTAATTGTCAACGTCGAGTCTTGATCGACCGTCAAGGTCTTGTCCGCTCCTTCCGGTGCCAGAGAGACAATCGATGTGCCGAAATTCCAGGTCGTGTCGTCGGCGATACCCGCAAAAGCGTTTCCGAAGAGATCTTCAATCGCGGTCGCGTCGATCTGTACGGCGTAGCTCTTTCCACTGTCTAGAGCCGCTGTTGGATTGATCGTCACCACCCCGCCCAGGATGGAAACTTGGCTGCTGTCTCCAACGGCAATGACCGTCTGCGTGGCATCAGTCAAGTTTTTGATCGTGATGTTGCCGGTGCCCACTGCGACATCTTCGGCAAATGTCAGGACCAAATTGCTGTCAACGGTAACGCCGCTTGCTCCATCGGCAGGGCTAAAGGCTGGCGCGGTAACCACGTTATCGAGCGTGTAGGTTTCATCCGTTGACGGCTCGGCCACGGTCAAGACGTTCCCGGCGCGGTCTAAAATGTTGGCTCCGGGTGCGAAGTCCAGACCGACCGCTCCATTCGTACTGGGCAGGTCACCGCCGGAAATGGTGATTTGGAAGAGATTGGTTCCCGTGTTGACGACACCCGTCACGGTCGCCGTCGATCCGCTGACGGCAAAGTCCGTCCCATCGACGGTTGCTGGATCGACGGTGCTGCCCGAGTCCGTAAAGGTGACTTCAAAGGTGAGAGTGTCCGCACTCGTCTGCTCGTTGGCTGGAGTCAGTCGCGTGAAACTGGCCGCAACTGGCGCGACGTTGTCCAGCACGTAGGTTTCGTCGGTAGCGGGGTCGCCGGTCGCCAAAGCGTTGCCTGCCAGGTCCGTCACCGTCGGTGCGCCCGCAATATCGAACCCCACCGTTCCGTTCAGCCCGGCAAGATCACCGCCGGTCAAGGTCACATCGTAGGCGTTGTTTCCGCCTGCTGGCGCCACACTGGAGATCGTTGCAGTCGTCCCCGTGATCGTAAAATCGTTGGCTCCCACATCCTGAACATCCTCACTAAAGGTTACCCGGAAGGTCAGTGAATCCACATTGGTATGTTCGCTGCTCGGAGTCTGCCGTGCGATCGAAGTGGTCGTCGGCACGGTGTTATCCAGCGCGTAGGTCTCGTCGGTAGCGGGATCGCCGGTCGCCAGTGCGTTTCCAGCCGCGTCAGTCACCGTCGGGG
>CAYGQD010000001.1:1797-88528 GCA_964351855.1 uncultured Verrucomicrobiales bacterium | reverse complement strand
TTTCCAGCCGCGTCAGTCACCGTCGGGGAGCCTGCAATATCAAGACCGACGGTTCCATTGAGTGACGCGAGGTCACCTCCTGTGACGGTCACATCGTAGACATTGTTGCCACCTGCCGCAGCAACGGCTGAGATGGTCCCGGTCGTCCCGGTGACCGCAAAATCGTTTACGCCCACGTTCTGCACGTCCTCGCTGAAGGTGACACGGAAAGTCAGAGAATCCGCATTGGTGGGCTCACCACTCGGAGTCTGCCGTGCGATCGAAGTGGTCGTCGGCGCGTCGTTGTCCAACGTGTAGGTCTCGTCCGTTCCCGGGTCACCGGTTGCCAAAGCATTGCCTGCCAGGTCCGTCACCGTCGGCGCGCCCGTGATATCGAGTCCCACCGTGCCGTTCAGCCCGGCAAGGTCACCGCCGGTCAAGGTCACATCGTAGGCGTTGTTTCCGCCTGCTGGTGCCACACTGGAGATCGTCGCAGTCGTCCCCGTGATCGTAAAATCGTTGGCTCCCACATTCTGCACATCCTCGCTGAAGCTAACGCGGAAGGTCAGTGAATCGGAAGCCGTGTCCTCCACCGCGCCATTGCGAGTAATCGATGTGGTAACCGGCACCGTATTATCGACGGTGTAGGTTTCATCGGCTCCGGTGACGACACCAGTAAAGTTATTGGTGGCGAGGTCCTGAATATCCTGTCCACCCGCAAAATCGAGACCAACTACCGCATCCAAGTTCGCCAAATCGCCGCCGCTCACGGTGACATCGTATTCAGTGGCACTGTTAGCAGCCACGGCGACAGTCGCTCCCGTCACACCCGAAACCGTGAAGTCGTCCTGGGTCACGTTCTGGACATCCTCGTCAAACGTGACTCGGAAGACGAGGGTGTCGGCATTCGTGTTCTCGTCCGCAGGCGTCAGACGAACGATGCTGGTTGCGGTGGGCGGCGTGCCGTCCCCGGTGGTGAAGTTCCAGGTCGTGGAATCCGAAACTCCGGCAAATGGATTGAGATCAACATCGGTGATTGCTCCCGCATCGATCTGAACGTGGTAATCTGTAAAGTCCTCTAAACTTGTTCCCAAATCGATCGTGAGGGTGGTTCCGGTAATGGAAACCTGAGAATCTCCTATCGGAATGATCACCGTCGAGGAGTTATCCGTGGCATCGGTAATCGTAATATTCCCGGTGGCTGCCTGGATGTTTTGGTTGAACTCCATCACCAAATTGGAGCTTGGCGCTACGTTGGTGGAATCATCGGTCGGATTGAGGGTGAGGAACTCTGGTGTTACCGTCACCAGGCGGATTTCTCCGGCCGTGTCGAAGTTCAACTCATAGCCCGCAGGCAGGTTGACTGCGTTCAATGAACCCGCGTTGCTCAGTGTGCCGGTGTAGCTGATCAAGGTGTAGGTTAGATCATCTGCACTCGCTAGCGCGGCCCCACTGATGTCCAGAAGAACCAGGTCGGTGCGATTCAGATTCAGGTCTCCATTTACAACCAGCTGGTCACTGGTGTCGTTGGCCGCATCGACCCGCATTTCCAGCTTCGTGGTGGCTCGGACACCTTCAAAGGCGGTTGGGCCACCGGTAATCAATTCGCCAGAGATAAGGCTGTTGACCGCCCCGTCGCTGCTGTTGGCCCCAAAGGTCGCATCGCCATCGATGGTCAACGTCCCCACGTTCGCCGTCCCCAAACCGTCCTGTCCGGGGCGAATGGTGGTCAAAATCTCCGCCGTCAACGTCCCGGCACCACCATTCAAATCCGCAGTTCCGACACCACCAAGCGTGCCATCAAGGATTTCAAGTCCACCATCGTTTTCCCGATAGGTGTAGACCCGGATGCTGGCGGCATCCGTGGTCCCGTTGATGTAGAGCGCATGCTGAGGAGAAGGATCCGCCGTATTTCCTCCGTAATTGCCGACCCGGATCTGACCGGTAAAACCGGTTCCACCAGTGGATTCATTGAGGATCCAAGGACGCTCTGCGTTGAAGCGGCCATAAAGGTAGAGGTTCCCTCCACCGTTAATCGTTCCGGTGAAAGTCGCGTCTGCCACTTGGTTCCGCAATTGCAGGTTCCCAGCGCTGATGTTGAGGGTACCAGCGCCGGTTACGTTTCCGATCAGGTCATTCACATTCGAATTGAAGGTTCCTCCCGCCTGAATCTCAATCCGCATCGCATCGCCAAAGGTGTCATTCCGATTCACCGTCAACGTGGCTCCGTTGGCGATGACCACGTCCTGGGTATTCAGAATTCCACGCCCCCGGCCTGCGCCACCTCCTGTGAATTCAAGAGTGCCTTTGTTGATGAGAACCGATCCCCCGGAAAAATCGTTCCTGGCGCCATCGACGGTGCTGTTGTTGGCAAGGTTCTGGTCGACGTAGGGAATCATATTCCAGGAACCCGTTCCTTCTTTGATTAGACTCCCCACACCGGTGATCCGGCCCGTCTGGTTGCCCGCGGTTCCTGTTACGTCGATCGTCAGGGTATTTCCATTCAGATTCGTTTGACCGACGGCGGCGTTGGCATTCGTCGTCGCGTCGGTGTTCCCATCCAGAAGAAAGACGTCCACGCCGGTCAATCGGACATCGCCGTTCAGAATCTTTTCCCCCGTGAGGGTAATATCACCGCCGGCAGAAACGTTGCTACCGAGATTGATCGTGTCGGCCGTGATTTCCACGTTACCTGTGAGATTACTGCCGGCATTCGGATCAATATTGAGATTGACGACGTCCCCTCCAGCGTCGGTGGCTTCATCTCCCGTGAAGCTGGTTTGGATGATGAAATTACCGGTTACCGCAGATTTCAATACCTGAACCTGGCCAGGAAAATTCTGGACCACGGCATCCACACCGCCATCGGTTGCATCGGTCCCTTGATCGATCGCACCTCCGGCACTGGTGAAGATGTAATGGGTCAGAGTTCCCGTCACCGTCAGGGTGTCTGCGCTATCCGCGCCCACTGCTTGATCCGTCACGGTCAGATTCCCGCCGGCATCCAGGTTGACTTCTATCTCTGTCGCCGCAACCGCCGCGCCCGTGAGAACAATGTCATTCCCATCGATCTGATCGTAATTGACCGTAAAGTCGTAACCTCCAAAGGTTACCGTATCGCCAGTGGTAACGGCGTTTCCAAACCGGGTGGCAATTGAGCCCGCTCCGTCGACAATCGTGAAACTCGTTCCGACCGGGTTGTATCCCGTCGCCACGACGATGTTGAGCGTCGCGCCGGCCAGATTCACGGAATCTGCTGTCGGATTCAAAGATACCAGGGAATCAAAGTCGGTGTCGCCATTGATCCGCACCTCAAAGGTCGAGGCCGCATCCAGCGTCACGGTGCTGGTCTCGTCAGCCGTCAGCGTTCCGGTAGTCGATTCCCCACCCGGGCGAACTGTGCCGCCCACTGACGCCACTGCAGCGCTGGTCGTGCCAGTGCCGCTCAAACGCCCCGCAACTGCCACATCAACCGTCGCTGCGGTCAACGCACTGTTGAGGATGACCGTGCCGCTATCGATGTCGAGAGTTCCCGCAAAATTCGTGGTCGCGGTATTGTCGAAAATGACCGTCCCTTCACCTATTGTCCGGATTCCAGAACCCGTTCCGGTTACCGTTCCTGTCACGGTCAAGGTTTGTCCGGCACCAACGTCGAAACGATTATCTCCGGCGGTCGCATCATTTGCGGTAAGCGTTCCTGAGTAGATAGCGACCGTCGCCCCGTCTTCGACGGCAAGAACCTTAGCTCCGTTTCGCGTCGTGTTCGTGATATCATTGGCGAGATCGACATTTTCCCCGATGACCACTCTCGTATTGCTGTTGTTGAGCTGTACGAAAGAGGTGCCAATCGCGGAAGATTCCCGAATCACGAGATCGCCGGTATCTACATTAATCCGACCACTGACAGCGTTGGTACCCAAGCTATTCGTAATGATCACCTGCGAATTCGCGTTTCCGGCCTGAATCTGGAATCCGGATGCCGTGGCAACCAATCTTCCTGAGATCGTCAGGGTTGCGTTATCCTGAACGTGAAGCTGGTTTCGGCCACCTGAGCTCGTATTTTCATTAAGGGAGATGGTTCCAGTCAGCTCGACAACACGGTTGTCCAAGATCTCCAGGAGCTTCTGGTTCCCGCCGGTGTTCATCGTAATGTTGTTCGCGATGACAGCAGGAGTCGTAGCGTCCCCAATATCGATCTGGAGGCGTGCGTTGGTATTGGTCAACGTTGCCGTATTGCCAGTTCCCAGACCGTTGACATGCTGGAGCGTCACCCTGGATTCACCAACCGCCGCATTGATCGTCCAGTTCCCCGTTTGAGCGGCTTGCCCACCACTTCCGCTGGTATCACTGTTGTCACTGGTTACGGTCACAAAGGCGTCATTGATGACTTGAATCGTCCCGCTACCGGTGATTTCACCGTTCACGACAAAACGTTGATTCTGGGCCACACCGCTAAAAATCAGACCGCCGTCCGAAGTGATGTCCGAATCAATCGTTAAGGTACCGGTCCCACTGTGCTGAATCCTCCCTACATCCGTGAGATTGCTTCCATTGCCGGAGATGGTGACATCGCCGCTTCCCGCATTGAATTCGACGGTTCCGGCACCGTTATCGACCGCCACGGTTCCTCCAAGCACAATGTTGCCATTCCCTGCGGAGGTATCAATCGTCACACTGGTGTTGGCCGAAATGACATCCGCAGTTTCGACAACAAAGTCTCCATCAAGGGTTAGATCGCTTGCGATCGTCAGCGTATCGATTCCGCCTTCACTTGCAAAGGTGAGGCCCGCAGTTTCGAGAGTTTCAGCGATTTGCACCGTAAAGTCATCAACCTGGATGATGGTTGATCCATCAGCACCGTTAACCTGGATCTTGTTCTGTGGATCGCTGATGGTGATAAAGCCGTCTCCCTGAGAGATCACCAACGTGTCATTGCTGCTGGCGCTGGCACCTGCGATGTCCGTGATGACAATCGTCCCTGAACTGACGTCAACGGTAGTTTCGACGGGAGCGACTCCGAGGTCGGTCAATACGACATCGAAATTCACTGGGTTCACGTCGTTGACGATGTAATCGATTTGATAATTTCTCCCGTTCGATCCGGTGATCGTCTCACCGCCATCGATTGCCGCAAACTTGCCGCTGATATCGGTAAGGATTTTCACATTGCTCTCGACACCGGTGCTACCTAGAACATTGAGGACCAGTTTCGCATCCTGGATGCTGGAACCGCTCCCTAAATCGAGCAGAGGCGCGCCAGTGGTATTCACATCCAGCTGGAGAACTGATCCTGAGGCGAAGGTGGTGTTGCCTGTGGCCGTCCCGGTCCCGCCGAAGGTGGCCCCAAATGCCACGCTGATTGCTGTCGTTCCCTGCAGCGATCCGCCACTGAGAAGCAGCGTGCCGCCCTCAACGGAGGTGGTTCCAGTGTATGAGCTGTCACCGGTTAACGTGACGATTCCTACGCCTTCCTTGGTTAAACCACGCCCGGCAATATCCTCACCGATATCGCCGTTAACCAACAGGTTATGCTGCCTGGTATCCGGACCACTTCCCGTTCCGGCGGTGTTGAATGACACATCGGCCCCCAACGTAAGATCTGAATCGATGGTGGCGGTAAGCGTTCCACTCGCCACCGGAATCGTCGTGACGATGTCTCCACTCAAGGTGAAGGCCTCCCCGTCAATCGTGAAGTCTTCTCCCGCAGTGCTGCCCGTGAACGATAACTGGTTTCCAATCACATTCGTTCCAGCGGCATTCACCAGGGTAACATTGCCGGAGATTTCAGTGGTTGCCCCGGCGTCAATCTGAAGGGAACCCACGTTTACCGAGTCGTCGAACAGGATGGTGCCAGCGGCTTGATTGATCACCACATCGGCTGTTGATCCCGACAGAGCACCACCAAAGTTAAGCAGAGTGCCAGATTGGAACGCATAATCTCCAGCTGCCAAATTCACGGCTTGGAAATTCAGTTCCGATCCGGCGAAATCGGTGCTGGCGCTGGCGCTTACGGTTCCACTGTGAGTCTGCACCAGGGAAGTGGCTATCGAACCACCGGCAAAGCTGACCTGACCACTAGTGGTCAGGCTTGTCAGTGGATTCGTGTCACCGACATTCCCCTGGAAGTTGGCCAGGGTCGTGGCAGTTACTATCAGATCTGAAACCGAGAGGTCATTCAGGCCATCAACCGCCCCTTGAAGGATCACGCTGTCGGCCGTCAAGGTCGTCGCAACGTCCAGCTGGGTTGTGCCAAGAGTCTGATCGCCGGTCGTGGTGACAGCAATGGATGCTCCACCGTCGAACACGGTCGCGGTGCTCCCCGAAGTATCAAGGAAGACGAGGTTAACCCCGGATCCCACGTTGCCATTGAACACAACGGCTGTGCTTGCCGTGACGGTCAGGGCCTGAGTTCCATCGATCGTTTGACTCGCGGTAACGGTGTCCCCTGTCAGCGTGGTGGTCCCGGTCAGGTTCACCACTCCATTGTAGGTTTGGTCACCGGTGCCGGTGGCTACCGTTCCAGCCAGATTGATGGTCTCGGCATTGATGACCAGGTCACCGTCGGTCAGGGTGAGTCCGGCTCCAATCGTGACGGTATCGGTTCCGCCCTCTGCGTTGATCGTCAGTCCGTTGAATCCGCCCGCAATCGCCGTAATATCCACCTCTACCGTGTTATCATCGATCTGGGTCATCCCGGCGAGGGCCTGAATGGTCGTCGCATCGGCAGTGTCTTCGATCCGAATCACATTGCCCGTTTGGGTAATGGTGATGGAATCATCCGAGGCACCGCCATTGGTGTCGGTAAAGGTAACCACGCCGTTGATCACCGCGACTTCGCTGTCCGGAGTGCCAACGATGCTTGTTGCCTGACCGGTAACGACAAAGGTGTAAGGATTCTCATCCGGATCGTTGCTCGCGATGGAAATCGTCGCCGTTTTCGCACCGGTGCTCGCCGGATCGAAGCTAACCGTGAATGTTGTACTGGCCTGTCCGGCGACGGTGGCTGCAAGAGGCTGCGTGATGCTGAAATCAGACGTGTCGCCGGTGATCGAGACGACCAACCCGGTCAAATCCTGGCCAATCGGTCCGTTATTTTGAATCGTGAAGGTATGAACTACTACGGGATCAGCTATCGCGGCAGCACCGAAATCGGTATCGTCAGCAGCTTCCGGCGTGATGTCTCCAGCTTCGATTGAGATGGTCAACCCTTGAACGTCAGCATCTGGAGCCAACAAATCGAGCGAAGCGGTGTTTGCGGCAATCTGAACTTGATACCCAGCTTCATCAGCCTCAGTCGCGGTATTCGTAACTGCATTAAAGGTATTCGAAACGCCGCCCGTGGCCGTCACCAACGCATAACTGAGGTCATCCGGCGTTCCGGCGGTGTCAGTGAGGGTCAACTTGAAGTTTGCCAGGTCAACCGCATCGACAAATGTCACTTGGGACGAATTACCCAAGCCCGTTTCATCGACTTCCAGGTCCAAATTGAGGAAGCCCGCACCAGTCAGGCTGACTCCTGCTCCGGCTGCAAAGTTTGCCGCTTGACCACTTTCAATGTCGAGCGTGCCATCAGCAGCGCCAATGTTTAGATTCAAACCGGATATCGCTAAGTCGGATCCAGCAAGGTTCTGAACCGTTCCCCCATTGAGATTAAACGCGGAAGTTCCCAGCCCACCTGTGATCGACGCCGTCTGCAGAACTGCGGTTCCGTTCATGTTGATAATACCGTCAGTATTGGCGGGAGTTGTGCTTCCCGCTCCTCCGGCACTGGCGTTGGCCAGAAGAACGCTGTTAGCCGTGATCGTTCCGGCATCCCAGGTCAAGGTACCATCACCAGACCCCGCGCCCTCGTTGTGTTGACCAACGATTAACTCATTTAGTGCTGCGGTAACCGTGCCGCCTGTCAGATCAAAGCTACCAACGGTGTTCGTTCCCGTATTAATGGGATTATAGCCGATCAGTAGGTTGGTTTCCACATTGACGTTTCCAGCCAAGGCCAATGTTCCCCCTGCCGCAATCGTTACGGTGCCGATCGCTTTGCGTTGGCCGATCTCCATGGTGTCCACGCTCACCGTGTTGGCCATGGCCCCAAAAATGATCTGGCTGACAATGGCGACATTGGTGTTTCCATCATTTAGTGAATATCCGACGAGAATTGCGTCGGCCGTGATCGAGTTAGTACCCACATCGGAAAGCTGAAGCACCCCGAATGTTCCTGCACCACCAGTGCTATTGCTCCGACCAATATCAATCCGATTCACATCGATCGTGACCGAACTTGCGTTCGAGAAATTAACGGTGCCCTGACCTTCGATCTGGTTGTTGCCGTTCTGACGGCCAATGTTGATGTCTTCCCCGCCACCGCTGCCGATGGTGACGTCGCCCGCAGCCACGGTGAACGAACCAACCCGCGCCCCACTTCCGCCAGCCACCGCAGAGTTGGCAATGTTAAAGGATCCGGTCACGTCCAGGCCATTCGCCACCGTGATCGCCCCTTCCAGAAGGTCAACGGCGCTCGCCGTGACCGAGCTGGCAAAGGCGACGGTGCCCGCATCGTTCACATCCAATGTTCCAATGCGAGTGGTCGCTCCAACCGCACCCGTGACCGTGAAATCGTCACCACCGGTGTTGATGGTCAGGTTGCTCGTGCCGTCCAGGGTTCCGGCAATCGATCCATCACCATTGGTGGTGGTGAGCGAAGAATTGGCCGTGAGAAGCACGTTGCCCTGAAAATCGATCGTTCCTGCGGTGATGGTGCCACCGAGGAACGTATTGCCGCGCACTTCCAGATCGCCGATCGTTGCGATGGTGCCGCTTGTCAGGGAGAAGTCGTTTTGCGCGATGATGGTGCCGGTTGCAGTCACGTCGCCGTTGATCGTCGCGTTGCCGCGAACCTCCAGACCGCCGGTCGTCAGGCTTCCGCTGGCCAGGTTGAAGTCGCCTTGCGCGATGACATCGCCGGTAGCCGTGACCACGCCGTTGATGGTGGCGGTTTCAGCATCGATGTTGATGCCCCCGGTCACATCAAGCGCTTCCAAGGTGACGGTATCCGCCAGATTGGCAAGATCCGTGATGATGCCGTTGGTGATCAGAAATTTATCGATCGTCACCGTGCTGGTGCCATTGCCGACATTACCGACCAAGCTGCTGTTGATCGTTTTTCCGCCGGTGTCGACAATATCAATCAGGTTCGGATCACCGGCGTTGTCCCGAATCGTAATCGTGTCCGGGGAATCGGAATTGATGTCCCGGATGATCAGGGCGCCATTGGAAATCAGGACCACGGTGTCCTCCGTCATCGCCGCGATCGGGTCCGACCCGGTCGAGAAATTCAAGGCGGCTGGGTCGGAAATTCCGCTGAACGTGTTTGAGTCGATCCGGTTCGCGATCGCGGTGCTGTCGATCAGGACATGGTAATCGGTCGTAGGTAGGAAGTCTGCGGTTGGATTGACCGTCATGACGTTGCCGGAGAACGTGACCTGGGTCCCGTCCGTTACATCGATCGCTACGGACGCTCCACCGACGGTCGGCACGAGGGTGATGTTGCCGGTGCCTGCCTGAACCACCTGGTCGAAGGTCAGGGTCAGATTCGTAAAGACCTCCACACCGATCTCATCGTCTACGGGAACTGCGCTAAGCAGAACAGGGGAGTCCGCCACCAGGTTGATTTGCCCTTGGATACTGGTGTCGATCAAGAAACCGGTCGGGACGTTGATGTTCTCGACAAAACTTCCCGTCAGCATGCCGGTATAGGTCACCAGTGTGTAGCTCTGGTCATCGGCAACGGTGAGGGGGCTACCGTCCAGTTGCTGAAGGATCAGTTCGGTTCTGGTAAGGTCCAGATCCCCATTCACCACCAGTCGGTCGCTCGTGTCGTTCGCTGCATCGACTCGGAAGATCAGCCGGGTAGCTGCGTTCGTGCCAATGAGAGTGTGAGGCTGGGTTGCTCCAGTTCCATCCGAGGCGAGGATTTTTCCATCCGGGCCAACCAGGGAATTGACGGCGCCGTCCGACGAATTCTGGCCGAAGGAGACGTTTCCGTTCACGGTCAACGTCCCGACCACTTCCGTTCCTATCGCATCTTGTCCGGGAAGAAGATTGGTGAGGATTTGGGCGTTGAGTGGCGCATCAAGGATGCCGGTTCCGCCAAAGGTGGCGGAGTAGATTTCAAAGGTGCCATTCCCTTCCCGCTGGCTACGGACGCTGACACTGCCAGCATCGGTCTGACCATTGATGTGCAAGGCGTGATTCACGTTTTCGCCAACGCCGCCGGTGTTTCCATCAAAGCTACCAACGACGATGGTTCCTGTATAAGTTGAACCATCCGCCTGGTTGAGGGTAAACGGATCTTCCGAGGTCTGCTGCCCTCGAATCTGTAAACTTCCACTACCGTTCAAGATGCCGTCAAACGAAGCGCCGACCACTTCGTTGCGCAGTTGGAGGGTGTTATTGAGATTGACGGTTCCTGTTCCGGTGATGTTACCGATCAAGTCACCTGCATTGACGTTGAACGTACCACCTGCAAGGACGTCAAACCGAACCAAATCGCCGATCGTGTTCGCGCTGAGGAGGTCAAACGTGGCACCACTTTCGATGGTCACCTGAACGTTGTTGGCATCAATTGCCCGGTTACCGCCGGCGACACCACCTTCCACTTTTACCGTTCCGGCTTGCACGTTGATTCCGCCCGTAAACGTGTTCCCGGGATCGGCATTGGCCTGCAGATTCCAGGTTCCAAGCCCCTGCTTAATCAAGCCGCCAGCGCCGATGATCCGCCCGGTCTGACCACCCGTCGTGCCGCTCACGTTAATCGTTATGTCATTGATTCCGAGATCGGTTTCACCGCTCAGATTCACGTTCGCCGCGTTCAACGCAACGGCGGAAGTCAGATTCGTGGTAGTGCCGGTAAACGTGATGTCTCCAGTCGTCGTTAAATCACTTCCCAGATGCACGATCGCAGTACCAATGGAAATATTTCCGGTCACGTCTGCCTTTGCCACCTTTATCTCGGTTGGTGCATTCGTGACATCCCCGGAACTTGCATCCCCGGTGCTGAAGGTAATCGCACCACCCCGAGAAGTGATAACATAGTTGGTAAGATCATCAGTAATCGTGATCTCGTCCGCATTATCCGTTCCGATATCGGAAATCGTAAGAACGCCTCCCGTGAGATCGACATTCACTTCTGCGGTCGCAATCGCAGCCCCAGTGAGAACCACATCGTTTCCGCCATCCGTCGCATAGCCTACCGTGAAGTCGTAACCTCCAAAGGTCACAGTCGCCCCTTCCGTCGCCGCATTGCCAAATTTCGTCGAAATCGCACCCGCACCATCAATAATCAGAAAGGTCTTCCCGACCGGATCATAACCGGTCGCCATCACAATATTGAGCGTTGCATCCGCCAAATTCACCGAATCCGCCGCCGTATTCAGGGAAACCAGCGCGTCGAAATCGGCGTCGCCATTGATTCGAACTTCAAAGGTGGACGCCGCGTCCAACGTAACCGTGCTGGTCGCGTCAGCCGTCAACGTGCCTCTCGCTGCCTCGTCACCGGGCCGAATGGTAGCGCCAGCTGAGGTTACTGCCGCGCTCACGGATCCCGTGCCGCCAAAGCGCGTTCCCGCGGCCAAATCAACGGTCGCGGCCGTCAACGCCCCGTTCATCAAAACGGTGCCCGCGTTCACATCAAGAATTCCCGCAAAATTATTCGTGACTCCCGAAAAGACCGTTGTTCCACCCGTTCCCTGGATGCGCAAACCCGCGCCTCCAGCTCCAGTGACTTCGCCTGCAATGGTCAAGGTTTGACCGGAATTCACATCAAACCTCACATTACCGACCGTTGTCTCCAAAACTTCAACCTGTCCGCTGATGGTGGCCGATGTCGCCCCGTCTTCAATGCGGATAAACTTCGCGTTGCCGCCATTGGTCAAATCAATCGGGTTGGGAAGGTCGATGCCTTCTCCCAACACCAAGATCGTGTTCGTGTCATTGAGGAAAATATCCGCGTGTGCAAGCGCCGGAGTGTTATCGCTAAGAGCCAAGGAATCTCGAACCACCAGCTGCCCCGGGTCGTTCAAGGTAATCCTACCCGACACCTGGTTGTTACCGTTTCCGTTCGTGATGATGAGGCGCGAATTCGAATCACCTCCCTGAACCAGAAAACCGGAGGAATCCGCATCCAGGGTTCCGGTAATCGTCAACGTCGCGCCATTCTCCACTTCGAACCGGTTCCGCGTCCCGTTGGAAGAGGTTTCGTTCATCGTGACGTTGCCCGTAAGGGTCACGGCAAAGTTATCCAACACTTCGATAGTCTTCTCGTTGCCCGTGTTATTCATCGTGATGTTGTTCGCCAATGTCCCGTCGAATCCGAATTGAATTCGAGAACCGGAATCATCCAGCGTCACATTTCCGGCTCCCAGACCATTCTCATGGTTCACTCGAAGAACTGGATTGCCCGTCGTTGAATCGACCGTCCAGTTTCCACTCATTCCTGAGTTATCACCATTCAAGGTCGCGCTCACTCCGGTCCGGACTTGATTATTTCCGGCCCCTGACATGTCTCCATTGACGACAAAGAGTCCTGTACTGGCTGAACTCACCCCATCGAAGATGACTCCAGCATCCAACGAAACATCAGAATCAATCGTTACCGTCCCGGAACCAGAATGGCGGAAGAGTCGAAAATCCGAAGTGTTGCTGCTACTACCCGCAATCGTGGCGTTCCCCGCTCCCATATGAAAAGCCAGATCACCCGTTCCTTGAACATTCAACGTTCCACCAATGTTGATGTTCCCGTCAACTGCAGAAGTATCAACCGTCCAACCGTTCGGCACAATGACATCAGCCGTTTGGATGTCCAAATCGCCGCCTAGAATCAGGTTGCTGTTAATCGTGAGCGTGTCGGAACCTGTGCCGCTCAAGAACTGAATTCCCCCAGTCACCGAAGCGACTGGGACCGTCACTTGAAGCGTGCTTGCTGCCACCGTTCCTCCATTGCTCGAAGACATCACGTTCGCGGGATTTGACTCGGTGATGACATAATTGGCCCCAACAATGGCGAGCGAAAGGTTATCGTTGCTCGTGCCGCCATTGACGTCCTCGATGATGAGATTTCCGCTCCCATCCACGCGAACGTCGGTCTCCACCGTTGCGGCACCAACCAGCGCCAGTTGTAGGTCCGTACCCGCGTAACTGACGGTGTATTGATTGCCGTCCAAGACAACCGTCGAGCTGTCGGCGACGTTAGCAAAGAACGTTCCCACCTGCACGTTGTTGAGAACCGTCACCGGATTCGTATCCACGGGAGCCGTAAGAACGTTGAGTGATAAATTCAGTCCGGTTACATCAATTGGCGCAGCGCCAATTGTCAGAAGCGGCGTACCGGAACTATCCACATCCACCAGAATGCCTGAATTGGCTGCAAACGAAGCAGCACCTGCCCCTGAACCAACAAATGTAGAAATATCACCCGAGCCACCAAAGAAGGCGTCAGCATTGACTGCCAGCGTGGTGTTCGTCGGTAAATTATCCGCTCCTGCAGTAACCCGCAAGGTTCCCTCTGTCACAATCGTGTTGCTCCCCAACGCTGTCCCGGCATCCCCATAGTTATTGTTCGTAGCCGTTAGGACGACCGTACCTGCCCCCGTTTTCCGAACATCCGCGATCGCTTCGGGTCCGTTATCGTCGCGAATTTGGGCAGTAATGGTGAGAGTACCACCTTCTCCGGCATACAAATCCAAAGACCTTCCGGCAGCAGCATCGACTTCGTGATCAATTCGACCCGTCCATGTCCCGCTACTTGCTCCATCCTGAAGCCCTATGACTTTGGCAAGGTTATTGGTAACTACCTGGCTCGTTGCTGTGATGGTTACACCGTCTCCTATCAACAGTCTCCCATCACCGGAAACGATGAGGTTTTCTCTGGCTTGAGTGCCTTCCTCCGCGAAAATCACCGTACCGTCATTCACGCGGAATCGCTCCAGATTGCCAACATCGTTATTGTTAACATTGGTGATCACCAGCGTGCCATTACCGCTCTTGGTTAAATAGGCATTATTCACACCGGAGTCGAGCAACCCTGAAAGCGTCACCGTGTTCGACTCATTTTGCACAAGTAGGAATGCTCTGGAGGAATTGTTTTCATTACTGGTGATATCTCCAGTGTGGGTCTGGGATGAAACTCCGTCCCAGCGAATGTATTTATTAAAACTGTCTGAGGCGATCGGATCCAAAAACGTAACCGTGTTGGAAACATCCACACCATCCGCAATGAGAAGGAGAGCATCTTCACCGAGAAGAGTCACATCTCCTGTCCCCAGGGCTCCGGTAGTCTGAACATAAAGTTGCGGTCCACGGTTGTTACTATTGGTTCCTGAAACATTCCAGGTTGCCGCCAGGGTTGCTGACTGATCTCCGTAAACCCGGACCCTGGCATCATCCTGTAGGGTGATGGTGGCGCCGGAAGTACTGACGAGAGTGCCACCCGATTCCCCGAACCGGACTTCCTCGTCGCTGGCTCCTGCCTCAAAAGCGACCTGATCCTCTAGCTGGAAGAATCCGGCGTTACCGCCTGAGATGATGATTTCGTTCCCCTGGAAATTCACCTCGCCGTAGAAACGGATGAGATCGTCGCCATTATCTTCATTAATGATGTAGCCCTGCTGCCCCGTGGCAGCGGTGCCGAACTGGATGTCTGCGCGGATTTCGTTATGGTTGGTCGAGGCATCATTCTGCATCGAGATCTGCCCACCATCCGCGATAATGATCTTTTCGCCATCTGTGGATCTCGGATCGTTGTCATCCGTCTTGAATTCAAGACCGGCTAATACGATGTCAGAATCATCAGAGGTGTTGATATCAATATTGCCGCCGGTAGCTGGAGTGAAGACGAGGGCGTCGGGAATGGAGGTGATGGTCAGTGTCACATCATCCGTCACGTCCGCGCCGCCAGTGAATGAAGATCCGAGAATGGTCAAGACGTCGCCTTCGTCATAGCCACTGCCCAGATAGGACGGATCAGCGGTCGTAGCGACACCCGAGGCGAACGTGATGTCTACGAGCATCCCGACTCCGGTTCCCGTATTGGAGGCTATGCCCACGTTGTAGGTTCCGTCGGCCACATTTGCAGTTCCTCCCGCGACCGTAAAGCTAGTTACACCAGGGGTGGCTCCCTGTGAGTAGGCGGTGCCACCGACATCATCTTCGTCCACCGCTACGTTGCCGTTGGTTCCGTATTCCACCACCGCGTAGTGAATCCCTTCCAAACTCCCCGCAATCGCCCCATCCGCCTGACCCTCAACCGGTGCGCGACGTTCTCCCGCTCCAAAGCTGCCAAACATCACATTGGAATGCTGATCTGCGGTGAGATCCAGAAGTCCGAGAATATGGCCTTGCTCGTGAATCAGAATCGAAAGCAGATCGATGCGATCCCGCGCTGCGGAGTTGACATCCGCGATCCGTTGGCTCCCGTTCCCGATGATCCCGAATTCTTCGTCTTCGTCCGGCGTTTGATCGATGAACCAGCCCGTCCCGGCCGCGTCATCGTCCAGAGAAATGACCGAGCCCTCGGTCGCACCAAGAATGTTGCCACCCAGGTTCGCAATCTGATAGGTGATTTGCGAAAGCGCCTCGCTTTGTTCAACCGTGATCCCGGATTCGACCCAGCGCCGGGCCGCTTCGTCCGCCAACGTGGAAATCGCGTCTGAATTGACTGGATCAACGGCTTCATCCCCCTCGGTCGGATCAACGGGCTCATCGGGCAACAGGTCCACGTCCGTATTCAGATCCACTCCGGCCACCGGCCCTTGTTCAGCGGAAGCGATCTCGATGGCAACGTCGATCACGTCCTCCGGAGCGACCTCAGGAGTCGCGGGAGCGGCCTGAATGGTGCCGGCGTCTTGAGCGTCCGGTGCGGCATCGGCATCCACCGGGGCTGCGGAATAGAGAATCCGTGGCTCCAACTGCTCAGCGATCATCGTTCGCTTGCCTTGGCGATCGTCCTCTTCGCCAAACAGGCGTTTCAGGAGGCTTTTCTTTTCTTCGGGGCGTTTTTTCATCAAATTTGGGTCTTAAAATGGGAACGTGAGGGCGGAAATTGGCTGAGCGGGGTACGTGAAAAGGCCCGTGGCTATGGGGCGCATCATTCCTGATTGCACCGAGCCTACGGGCTGATTTGCTGAATGTTGGAAACGGGTCGTTCTGGATCGGTCGACACCTGATCCGGTACTGCTGGATCCTCCAAAGAGGCGCAGGTAACTGGTTAAGGACTCCCGCTGAGAGCAGGTTCGTTCGCGACCAGGAAGGATTCGGGTCTTGCGGAGAACGGCCGGGATTTCGCGGCGCTTCCGCCGACGGAAATTCCACGAATAATACTGATGCCGCACCAACTTACGGGACGGCGGCTCCACCATGATTTCCCGCTCGGTATCGACGTCCTCGAAATCGTGAAAACACTCCTGTTCAACGAGGCTATCCAACACAAAACCACCCTCTTCGAACGAACTCCCAACCGTGGTTCGGTCGGGAACAGATTCCATAAGAATGGTAGATGAGAGATCGTAATCCAAACCGGGTTTTTTGGAGGGTGCCGAGAAAGCAGGGGTTACAGAGGGTTGTCAGCTGCCAGTGAAGCGTGACGGAAACGTCAAAGACAAGCCTAAAATGAAAAATGTGGAAAAATCCCCGCCTTCGCCGGGGTGGCGTCCCGGAAACGCGGATCGAAAGGGCATCACGCAGAGCCACAAAGCCTGAACCTCGCAACGTCGTAGCGGAAGATGCCAAATCTTCCCGCGGGTAGGAATGCGGATTTTGCGTTTATGGCTTGCAAATGAGCGAGTTACGGCGATATTTCAGGAGTTAATTTTGGCGGTTTATACAGCCGTTTTATACAAGACTCACTATTCTACTCCCCATGAGCGCAACCAAAACCTGGACTCCGACTCGTTATCCCGGGCTCTATCGCCACTCAAACGGCACCTACTACGTGCGTATAGGTGGGAACAAGACTTGGAAAAGTCTTCGAACGAAGGTTCAGAGCATCGCTCTCAAGCTGCGAGATGAAGTGCAACGTGAGACGGAAAGGAAGCTTGAGAACCCAGCCAGCATTACCCTGGAAGGTAAGAAGGTGAAAGATGCCATCGCTATGCGTCGCTGGCGACTGCTGCATGATGTTTCTCTCAAAATCAGCACGAAGTTATTTTGGAATGCGATTCTAGATTCCCTGCAAAATTCCTGGCCAGGGCTTGCGGAGATGGATTTAAACAAGATCACCCGGATTGAGTGCGAAGTATGGGCACGAAAACATTGCGAGAAAGTTTCGGCGAGCCGGTTCAATCATACCTTGTCAGCCCTTAGTCATCTGTTTGAAATTGGGATGGATGCCGGCATCATTTCGAACAATCCAGCGACCTCAATCAAACGGGCGAAACCCAAATCCAAGGATTTGCTTTCGACGCTCCCGGATCGGCAGCAGTTCAGGGGGTTTGTTTCTGCGGTGAGGAACAGTCGCAGCCACTGGAGTGGACCTTGCGGCGATTTGATAGAAGTCTTGGCTTATTCGGGGCTGCGTATTGCAGAGGCTAATGCGCTGTGTTGGGGGCACGTGGACTGGAGCCGGGGTGAATTGGTTGTCGAAGGGGAACCAGAGAATGAAGGAACCAAGAATCGGAAAGTGCGACGGGTGCCGATGATTGGTGAGTTGGAGAAACTCCTCACCAAGATGCGAGAAGCTCGACCGAGGGAGTCGAAGAATGATCGAGTCTTGCTGGTTACCAGTGCCCGTGGAGCGATGCGCCGAGCTGCTGCAGTGGTCGGGATGAAGCGCATGACCCATCACGACTTGCGGCATTTATTCGCGACGACCTGCATTGAGTCGGGAGTCGATATTCCGACCGTATCTTACTGGCTGGGCCACCAAGACGGAGGAGTTCTCGCCATGAAGACCTACGGACACTTGCGCAACGAACACAGCAAGGCGGCTGCCGAGAAGGTTTCGTTTGACTGAGAAGCCTACGATCCAACCGGTTCAGTTTTGAGCAGCTAAACGACTCTCATTAGGAGCTTAGCATTTAATTGGAATACTCGGGATCCGAAACGCACGACAGCACGACAACAGGTCTAGTGCCACTGAGTGACATGGGGGCCACCGACCACTACAAAGGTGAAGACGGCACCCCTCGCGGGTAGCCACATAGGTGATGTCGCTAACGAATACCTCTCCCGGTTGTGAGGGCGCTTCGATTTCCGCGAGACGGTTGGGCGCAGGAGCCCGATCCGGGTCCTGAACCGTGGTCTTCGGTCGGAATGGTGCTTTATGAAGGGCCATGAGACCTGCTTCTGCCATGAGTCGCGCGACTCGATTCTCCGAGCAGATGAACCCCGCGCCGGCGAAGCTCCACGGTCATTCGTGGACTCCCGTAGGCATTCTTAAAGGGCTCCTGATGGATTTGTCTCATCGCCTCAATGAGTTGCTGATTCTCTTTCTTTCGCTCGCCCTGCCCGGTGCGAATGCCTTTGTAGTATCCGCTACGGGAGACTTCGAAAGCATCACAGAGTTCCGTCACGGTGTAGTGATCCCCCATCGTTTCGATCATCGCATACCCAGCTCCGGGTTCTCGCTCAATATGCTGGCGGCCTTTATTAGGATCTCACGTTGGCGTTTGAGATACTCGTTCTCTTTCTTGAGCTGTTTGATCTCGGCGAGCAGATCCTCGGCCGACGCTCTGGCCGAGGAGGCGGTTGCGCCACGTGCGCAGGCTGTTGACGTAACAGCTCCGCGTCCTCAGTCGGAGCCCTCTTCCAAACTTGGCGAGCTATTTGCCGCCGAAGGTGAGCCTGCCTTGTCCAATTGCTACGGGAATTGGTGGGGAAGAGCCTGCACAACGTCTGATCGCTGATGGAACGATTCAACGCTTGTTTGTAAAACTCCGCAGCCTCAATAGCTCACCTTGAAGGTGGGTGAATCTTCGGGTTTCATTTCCCGCCGCTCATAGAGCCGAGTTGTGGCAATGTTAGAATGTCCGAACCATCCCTGAACCTTGGCGATGTCAGCCCCATGTTCACGAAAATCGATCACTCTCCCAAACATCGTCTCTTTCAACCACGATAATTCCTTCTGTGCTGGAATGCCAAACTCTGTGCAGCTTCTCGTTATCCAGTTCTGCGAGAGAAAGGTGCTGGTATCGGGTTTTTTCTACCCCGCCTAGGGGCAGGCTTTGGACAACACGCTCAAGGACAGTGAGTTTCTTTTTGTTCTCAATTTGGTCAGTCATGTCAGCAGCCTAGCACGACGGCTCTTAGCGTGTCAAACATCAAACGTAGCGGTTTTCGCTGAAAAGCGACGGAATTTGTCCAGTTGTTGACCTTTGAGGCATTAAGTAAACTCATCGGCGCTTAAAACGGGAACGGAATTGATGCTTTTAACATTTTCTTTACCCTTGCTGTCCGTAACGATGCAATCGACAAAATCGGGGGTGATTTCTACAAAGCTCGATGAGGCTTCAAGCGGGTAATCGGAAAATTTACTGGAGTCAGCCACGAGGATTTTGAGGCCGCCACGGGACAGCAGGTTTCCTTTAATGGCTCCTTCCGATGCATTGTAAGCCCCGGCCACCCTCCGATCGATTGTTGTTGCCCCGATCACCGAAACGCTAAAGGAAGGGTTCCAGGCATCCAAACAGATTTTGGTGAGTTCTCCGCAAATTGTTTCGCTCTGCTGCCGCTGCTGCCCGCCTAACACGATAGTTGTGATTTTGCAATCCGGAGCGCCTGTTAGCTCGAAGATACTGCGACTGTTCGTCCAGAGATCCAAATGCGAGAATTGGGAATTAGGCACTTCCAAAGGGTAGAGTGCTCGGGCAATAGCGTCTGTGCTTGTGCCTGAATCAATGGCAACGGAGCGTAGCCTGGTTTTCCAGAGCCTAGCGAGCTTGTCTTTGACTATAGGAGGAAATGGCGTTGAAGAGGAATCGAGCCTGTCAAGAATCGTGCCTTTAGCAAAAAATCGCTCCCCGAGGCCGTATTTAGCTGCTTCGCCCGGCTCAAATCCGCAAAGCAAACTCCCCACTACAATGGCAATGGCTTCTTTGGCTTCGATGTTGGTGCTTTCACGGAACTGTTTGACGGTTAGGGTGCGCCCTTCTGTCCAGAAAATAACCTGATCCTTACCTTCTCGTTTTTTCTTGAGAGTGTAGCCCGTTTTCTGTATGGCGGTAATGTCCGCATTGAGTGATGCACGATTGACATGACGCGGGCTGCCTTCTCCGAATGCCCGATGAAGTTCGCTGTAAGAAACCGATCCGAAGCGATGAAGTCGATCTAGGATGAAGCGCCGCCGGTTTTCGGTGGTTCTACGTTGTCCCTGGTCAAGATTTTCCGCGTTTTTCATGCCGTAAGTAAAGGAATTACCCCTTACACGTCAAATAGAAGTCGGATGTATTGACTTTGGGTAAAGAAGTTCCTATACTTTCTTTGCGAAAATGAAAAAAGCCCAAAAACACTGGCGTGTTAGCGCGATCGAGAAGCATCTCAAAGGTAGATCCGCCGTAGATGTGGAAGGAGAAAAAGGGACTGTGCTGTATTTATGTCGCCACGAAGATACACAAATTCGATTCGCATCTTTCGATCGAGATTATCCTGAGAAACCCTTCCAAGAAGTCACCCTGGGCATCAAGACAGGGGAGTATTTGAAGTTCCTTGTGGTCGATCATCAGGCTAAAACGGGCGACAACTACGTTTTGAATGAGGGCAATATCAGACAGATCGATCTCATGCTCTGGGATTTGAGCGAGGGTCGTGAGATATCCCAGAGCACAATGAAAGCTTTCGAGCATCAATGGAAGCAAGGCGAGGTCGTTTGCTCTACTCCTCCAGAAAGATAGCCGATCCAAATTCAAACAGGAAGCCTTGTCGCTCTCTTTCTTCTCTTCTTCTCAATCCACCGTTAAACTAAATGAATCCCTCGTGGAGATCATACCTTTTGGAGTAGAAATTACCATCTTCAAACAGCAGTTCCAGACACTCCTCGGGTGATCGAAGAAATCGACACCGCCTACCAACCCGGCCTTGCCTTATGACCGTAATCCTGCCATTTTAACCGATGGGAAGCCGAAAGGACTTCAGAACGAAGCGTGAACGTGCGCGATTCTCCGAGGAGCCCGGTTCCAGAAAATCCGCACGCCGGGATCTTTCATGAATCCGACAGGTCAAAACAAAATGTGAATCCCTAAGATTATCGGAGGGCTAGAAATGCCTAACCCCGCATCTCCTCACAAGGGCAAGCAAGGCGGCGCGGAGAAACCTGCTACCGGCTCGAAAACTGAAAAGTGAATCGGCAGGGCCCTCCCAGTACCGGATTCTAGCCCTTAAACGTTGTTCGGCGCGAAAGAATGAATCACCCCCAAGACCATTTTTCCAGGATCGCCACGGCTTACAAGAATGGTCGGATCACTTATCCGAAAGAGCTTTACGAATATTTGACCAGCCTGTGCGAAGAGAGAGAATGCGCATGGGATTGTGCAACCGGATCGGGTCAGGCTGCGAATGATCTCTCTGAGTATTTTGATCGGGTTATTGCGACTGACCGTTAAGAAATATTAAAATTGGTGGAGGATAGCGGCGTCATCAGCAGCAATCCGGCAGCCTCGATCAAGCGAGCCAAGCCCAAGTCGAAGGATTTGCTATCCTCGCTTCCGAGTCGGGAGCAATTCCAAAAGATGGTTGAACATGTGCGCAGCTCCCGCAGCCGTTGGCGGGATGCGAGCGGAGATTTGGTGGAGTTCTTGGCGTATTCCGGATTGCGGATTGGCGAAGCCCGCGAAGTGCGTTGGAAACATGTTGATTGGGACCGGGGGGGGAGCTGGTGGTGGAAGGTGATCCCGACAAGGATGGCCCGAAAAACTGGACGGTGCGGAGAGTGCCCATGATTGAGGAGCTTGAGCAGTTACTGCGAAGAGTGCAATCGAAGCGCCCTGACGAGGGTAGCGAAGACAAGGTTTTGTTGGTGGTCAGCGCCAAAGGAGCGATGCGAAAAGCCGCCGCTGAGATTGGGTTTAAGCCGATCACCCATCACGATTTGCGGCATTTGTTTGCCACGACCTGCATTGAATCAGGCGTGGACATTCCGACGGTAGCTTACTGGCTCGGGCACAAGGACGGTGGAGCGCTGGCAATGAAGGTTTACGGGCACTTGCGCAACGAACACAGCAAGGCTGCTGCTCAGAGGGTTTCATTCTCGAATCACGGCAGATATCAGTGAATCTGCCCGCCAGTTGAAGGCGGGAGACTGTAAATCTGCTGGCTATGCCTTCAGAGGTTCGAATCCTCTCCTGCTCATCTTCCTTACAACGAGCGACTTACGAGAAATCGAGAGTCGCTTTTTTCTTGGGCTGATTTCGTGTCGGCTCACTTTCGGCTCACTTTTTTAGTTCTAAGACTAGCCAATTGGGCCCTAAAACTGCAATAGAGAACGGCGCGACGCCTCAAGGTCGGAACTGGGATTCGCAGACCGATTTCTCGAAAATCTGACAGCCCGAAGAAAGACCGGACGCAGAAGGCAATCCAGGAGGTTCAAACAATCCAGGGTCTACACCAAAGTTTGGGGGATTGTTGTTTTTTATCCGCACTCAGCGATCACGCGGAGGCGGTAGTTGTTGAAAATTCAAGATCTTAGTGAACCAAGTCTCCAGATGCGCCCAGTAGTGGCTTGACTTGTGGCCAGGGCCAAATTATCAATTTCTCCTAATTAGTTGAGCTTGCAACTCGAAACTGCGGAGGGGTTACATGAAGAAAATTGATCTGCATATTCACACTTTGTCTACGATTAGCGACAGTAATTTTGAGTTCAGTCTCGCCGAGTTTCAGCGGTACGTCGTAGAGGCAAAGCTGGATGCCGTTGCGGTAACCAACCACAACTATTTCGACAGCGAGCAGTTTAATCAGATCAGCGATGCGCTGGATGCCGTGGTCTTCCCAGGCATCGAAGTCAATCTTGAAATGGGACATGTGCTCGTAATTGCCGCGCCTGAATTGGTAGGGGAATTCAGTGAAATGTGCGAAAGGGTCAATGTAGAGATCACTGATGCGAAGGATCGCATTGGCTTCGGCGTGTTCCAGGACATATTCGGGGACCTCAACGAGTTTCTGGTTATCCCGCACTACGACAAGAAGCCCAGTATCCGGGGGGAGGCGCTTATACGGCTGGAACCCTATGTTGTCGCAGGTGAAGTGGATAGTGAGAAGAAATTCGTGCGTGCTATTCGCGACAATGAAAAACTGACTCCGGTTCTTTTCAGTGATGCCCGCATCCGCACCGACCTCAAGAGTCTGCCGACCCGGCAAACTTACGTGGATTGCGGTGACTTGACCATTGGGTCCCTGAAGGAGTGCCTGCGCGACAAATCCAAGGTGGCACTGTCGGCCGAGGATGGGAATAGGCTGTTTCAGCTCTTTGATAACGGCCAGATGCTCTCAACCGGATTGAACATCCTTCTTGGTGAGCGCTCTTCCGGGAAAACCCACACTCTCGACCGGATGGCCCGAGAGCATCCCAACACCAAGTACATAAAGCAGTTCTCTCTCGTTCAGACCGATGAGGAGGCCTACAAGAGAAGTTTCGATGAGCACATCCAGAAGAAGCGCAGTTCCCATGCAGACAACTACCTCTTAGGTCTCAAGGGTATGCTGGACGAAGTCATGGAACTCGATTTGTATGCGAATGACAGGGCTGTAGAAAATTTTGTCGAATCTCTTTTGAAGTCTGCTCAAGAGGCTGATCGGAGGGATGCATACTCTAATACCGCACTCTTCGATGAGGTCGACTTCCCCATTCAATCAGGGGAGACCCTCACTGCCCTGATCAAATCGGTTCGACAGATCATCGAAAACATCGAGTTCAGGGAAGTCATCGAGCAGCATGTAGATCTTGGTGCCATGAAGCGTCTAGCGTGCGAACTAATCGAACTGTTGTGGAACCAGACTTTCGAAGCAAAGAAGATGAAGTTCATCAACCAGATGGTGAGAGACATCAAAGCTGGCTTGCGGGTTCGAACCTCAGCGACCCACGTTGAGGATGTGGATCTGTATACTGTTGCCTTGGATCAACGCCGGGTTGACCGGTTTGGGGAGATTGTCCAAAACCTGCAGGTAGAGGGCGTTGTTGCCCGAGAAGATGTTCAGGGTTTCTCCATCGAAGTCCGAAAGGGGCCGTTCACCCAAACTGGTCAGATCAAAGCCGCCAGTGGTGTGAAGGCGGCATTGAGTGGGGCATTCAAAAAGTATTCGAATCCCTATGAATACCTACAGGAACTGCTCGCCAACGATGCGCTGTCTCAGGCGGGGCTCTACAAGCTATTTGTGCAGGTCACCTATAGAATTCTCAATCGGGACGGCTACGAGGTTTCCGGTGGCGAGCGCTCCGAATTTCGGCTTCTTCAAGAGATCAAGGATTCGCAGGTTTTTGATTTTCTCTTAATCGATGAGCCCGAATCGTCGTTTGACAATCTTTTCCTGAACGGAAACGTCAATCGACTGATCAAGGAGATATCAGGCACAATGCCAGTGGTGGTGGTCACGCACAACAGTACCGTGGGCGCGTCGATCGGTGCCGATTACCTCCTGATTGCGAGGAAGGAGCGAGTCGGGGCGGATGTGCGCTACAGGTTGTACTCTGGACATCCCACCAATCGTAAGCTGTTCGCTCCAGACGGCAGCGAGATCGACAATCTGGACAACATGCTGAATTCGCTGGAAGCCGGGCGGGACGCCTACACGAGAAGACAAAAAACGTATGAAGCTATTGAAGATTAAAGACGGCAAGGGCTACTTTGTCGGAGAAGGGAACCAGGATCAGCCAATCGACAAATTGACGAAGGAAGAACTGTTGCGGATGGTGAACCTGACTCTGGGCGAGGATGCCATCTCGTTCGATGAATACAATGAGGAGCTACTGCACAATCAGGCTCACCGGATCATCTACAAGAACGTCTGCACCAAACTTATTCACCTCCAGGAGCGGAGAAGTGAGTTTGTTGACGAGTCGGAACGCCTATTCCTAGAGGCGTATGAGAACTATCGCCCAAAGTCAGGAGAACTCTGCCCCCCACAAGCGCAATCGGAAGAGCGGGGAACAGAGGTCAGGTGAAATTTGGCTCCTCCTCAGCGTTTCCCGCTATCAATCTCGAACTGCTTTTCAACTTTGATAAACTCTTCTGTGCCCATAATCCCCGCCTTGTGGTAGAGCTGGGCGAATTTCATGGCCCTTTCTGTGATGGTGTCAGATTTGGAGCGATTCACAGATGCGGGAAGCCATTCCAAATTCATTAGCAAATTGTCCATCTTCGGGGCAACCGCCTTTGGAACGATATGTTCTGAGTGCATTTGCTCGCCCGCGTATTCTCCCTGCGTCGCAAAAGGAGCCAAGCCATTGAACATTTTTGCCAGGTTTTCTTCGGTGTAGAGCCCATAACCAATGGCTTGTGCGTGGTTCTCCAAAAGTCTCTTCTTGGTAAGTTCTTTGAGGGGCGGCGGCACCTGAGAAGTTGGCATAGCCAAATCCAGCACTTCCTCAAGGTTGCAGTCGTCTGTAAAAGCTTGGTAAACCAGGAAAGCGACGCAGCGATGGTCATCATTCAGCTCTCTGGGTCGCTTTTTGTAGTAATCCTTGTCATAGGCCAGCCAAGGACGAAGCAACTCAGAGTGGTATTTTGTCGCCTCGCTGCGCTCGATCGAAATCTGCCCAAACCATCCGCCTGTGCCGCCAAGAGCAATTCCGATGAGAAGCGCCAAGAACCAGGGAAACTTGGGGCCTACAGGTCTATCCAATGATGCTTGCGAAACAACTACTCTTTGATCCATGTCGCAGTTGAGCGCTGTATTTCCGCCGGAACAAGCACTTGAACTCGGAATTCCAACTGGCCAAAGCTTCCGAGATCAGACCTTTAACAAAGCCCGAAGTTCGGAAAGGGATTTTGCAATAATTTCCCCTTGCTCCTCGATGCTTTTAATCACCTCGGTAGGCGTCCGGTCGTCGATTTTGACGACGGAATTTGGATTTACGGCCTTGAGGTCAAAAACGGTATTGCCGATGTCTTCGGCCTTGTTTTCTGCATCGCGCCGGGCCTTGTCTTTTTCTTGGATCTCGGTTTCGAGGGTTTCGATTTTATCGGACTTCTTATCTGCCTTTTTTACCGCTTTAAGCTTCTCTTTGGCAGCGACAATTTCGCCTTTCAGACGCTCAGCCTCTTTGATGAAAGGTTTCATGTCCTCTCTCGCTTTTTTTCGCCTTGCCGTGAAATCAATCGTCCATGAATAACGACTTTCTCCCCTTTTTTTGCCGCGATAGGGAAGGAGTTTGGCGTAGGAGGGAAACGGCTTTCCGGCTTCGTATTCGTCCTCCAGCCAGGTTTGGGTAAGGTTCGGAGGAAGTTCCGACTCATCGAGTGTTTCTCCGTTCTTGCCGAAACCGTCTCCCTTAAAAATCGTGAAAGGAGACGCTCCCCTTTCACAGCGATTACTAGCACAGTGGTCGGTGTTCGTCACTAGCTTGATTTCTTCAATATAGGGGTATGCCTCCACACCGAGAAATCTCTATAGCGGTATGACGGCACATTCGGAGCTTTTCTCAAATACAGGAATGGCGTCAGGGGGCCGTATTTGCCTTCAACGTATGGAATTGGTCACCCCAGGTAGAATTCGCGATTCAGGGCGAAGCTAGTCCCCTTGTTGGCGACTGGAAGGTCGGGTCGGCAAAGCAGTTCGTCCGGAAGAGCCGGGGAATTGGACATTGGCTGGTGTGGGAGCATACCTCCATAGGGTTTTTACCCCTTGTGCCGTCAGACGGTATAGTGGCATACTCAGGCTATTCAATTTTGGAACGGGGGAAAATGGAGAAGAGGTTCGATTCATGTCAGGTAATCACAATGGCAAATCAGAAAGGAGGGTGCGGAAAGACTTCGAGCACCGTTTCACTTGCCGCAGCATTTTCAGAGATGGGGTTTTCGGCCTGCGTGCTGGACACTGATCCACAATGCAACGCGACTGAGACATTTGGGATTACCCACGAGCAGATGATGAAGGAGGGCAAATTCACCCTGGCTGATATCTATCTGACGAAAAGAAGCGCGAGAGATTGCGTTCTAGATTTCGGAAACCGCTTCGGCGAAAGGCTTGCCGTGGTGCCTGGTCATCGAATGATCACCACCGTTGAGCCCCGTTTGGAATCTGAGATTCAAACCAGGATCGCAACGGAAGAACAATCTCTCTTAGACGTCGATGACATGAAGAGAGAGCATCGACTTCGCCTTAAAGGAGCGCTGGATTCGCTGAGAAGTCGGTTTGATGTTGTCATAATCGATACCCCTCCGGACCTTGGCTTTCTCATGACTACCGCGTTAATTGCGTCGGACTGGCTCATGATTCCGGTATTTCCATCGGGGTATGATTTAAAGGGTTTGGAAATTCTCATGGGCACGGTTGGAAAGGTGAGGGAAAGGTACAATCCACATCTCAAGTTAGCCGGCGTTGTGGTAGGCAACTTTGACAATCGAGCCAAACTCGACTCAGACATCTACGCAATGTTAGAAAACACGTTTGGACCAGGAGTGATCTTCGATACGAAAATTTCGCGCAGTGTCCGACATCGTGAAGCGACCGTTTATGGGAGAACGATTTTTGAGCATGCACCAGAATCACCTTCGGCCGAAGAATATTTGGCATTGGCGAAAGAAGTGATCCGACGTCATCAATGGGTGAACCTGGATGAAATTCCGGATGCGCCGGAGTCATTGAGCGAACCAGCAGAAGCATCAGAACAACAGGATGCTGAACTTCTTAGCGTAGCCGGAGGCATTGAGTAATGGCCGAAACCAAAAAAAAGCGAGAGGTCGGGTTGCCTGCTGGCTTCGGGATTTCCATCGCTGTGGACAGGCCCGTGGATTTGGGAGGGTATCTGGATGAGGTCCTTGAACCGACAAAACCGGAAAAGACAACTCATGCAGCGGGGAAGCAATCAGGAGCCCAAGAGGGAAGTGAACCCGAAGCGACGGCTACCAAAACACTTCGAACAGAGCCGCCTCGCAAACAAATGAACATGAAACCGGAAACGATGAGAAAAGTGGAGGAGCTGCTTAACCTAGTTCGAAATAGAGGCCCTCAACGAACCACCGCAATGAGTGAAGTCTTCGACGCGATGATCGGAATCCTTTACGAATCGAGAGATTCGATCGATTTCGCAGGGGTGCCAAAGCGCGGTCGGTGGGGATCAGCAACGGCTTCAGCCTATGTGACGGCGCTTGGGAAAGCCTTTGCTGATGCAATTTGTCAAAGGAATCGGTGAGCAAAGGTACCCGTATTAGACCGCGATCCACAGCAGAGCGTCACGGCTTGGATCAAGCCGGACCGCGATGGAATCAATGTGAGTAGGGCGCCTGATTGTATCCTGATCGATAAGCAACCGACTTTGGACGATCCCGCCATTCGTCAAACCATCGAAGAGGCGACTCACATTGTTCTTCCATGCTCGCCTTCACCCGGAGACATCACGACGATTGGAGCGACGGCGGCAGTCGTGCGAGAATTTGCGAAACCTGAATCCAAATCCGTTATCGAGGGGAAGAAGCCAAATCCGGTTATCAATAGGGGGCAAAAATCGACCAGGAAGGCCGGAAAGGGGGCTCCGAGCCCGAATTGCCTGAATCGAGATGGGAAAGGTAGTGTCAGAAAAAAGAGGCCCGTCAGGAGCGAAATCTGGGGTTCGGGCGATCAAGCTCTCGATTTCGCTTTACCCGGAGGATTTGAAGCGGTTGGATGCGATCAAAGAACGGGTGCGGAAACTGGGATACCGGGCTGCTTCAGACTCCCTCGCGGTAAAGATCGCGCTTTCCGGCTTTGAGCCACAAGAGGCGGCGATGGATTCGTTGCTGGAATAAGCGAAGCTGCGCGACGGGCGTTTTGGCGGATTCAAAAATTAAGGACCTGCGCATTTCAAAAAGTAAAAAGTCATCGATGTCGAGGTTTCCAGAAAGGTGGATTCAATGTTCCAAGGAATAATCGCAACTAGCTGAAAAAGAGGTCATTCTGCATTATGGGTGGCTGATTGGCTCAAGTGACACAATCTGTTGTGGTCAAGATGAGGTAAATCCGACACCCATATTCTGCATTGTCTTTCTGATCGAACTCCCTTTTTTTCGACGAGTTGAAGGGCTTCGTTCAGAAAGACAATGCTCCACTTGGACTCCGGATCTGTGTCTGCTAGCCTGCCGGTATGAAAACAGCAGTTTCCGGCGAAAACCACAATCGAGTTTGGAGAATCGTTCACTTCCAGGCACGCAAGTTAGCCCTTAAATTCCTGAAGAAGAACTTTGAGAAGCCCTTGGGTTTTTTCTCCTCCCGACGCCTTGATTCCCTTTGATGAAAGAATTCGGCTCCTCGATGTCTTTAGAGCTGCTTCAGATTCACGGAAAAGTTCGTGCCGACGGTCACCTTTGACGAAGAGCGACAATAGTTTTGCCCGATCACGAGCCTCGCTGATTTCTTTTGCGTTCATACCAGCGAACTGAACCTGACTTAAATCAACTACCGGTTCTGTCCCAGAAAAGCGATGAAAGAGTAGCATTATTGCAGCACTGGTTACTCTCGGAAGGTCGCTTTCCACCAGTTCGGCAGGCAATTGAAGCACCCGTGCTTGCTGCTCGACCGGAAGTTCGTCCGGCATCGCCCCAATCTCTCTTTCGCGTTCCAGTAGGCGAATTTTCCCAATAATGGGCAGAAGATTACCTTCCGTGATGGCTCTTTCATCTCTTTCAATAAGAGCGATGGCCTGCAATTGCCTGACGCTAGTCAAGAGTCGCTGCTCAACCGCCCACATGATTGTTCGTCGTGCAGATCCCGATATGGTGATTTCATTTCTATTTGGAACGGGTGTGACACCTAAACTTCGAAGGCGTTCCTGTGCGAGATGTTTGATTAAGAAATCAACCTCTCCTTTTCGTTCTGCCAATGTTGGCACCACTATCATGTCAGGGAGCCGATCAAGTAGATCGTCCCGCACTTTTGGCAGATCATCTCCCGTATCATCTAGAAAAATAGAAGCGTTGGTAGCACATATTACATGACATCCAATCTCTACCTCTTCAAGGCTACCCTCTCTCCTTATAACTCCTTCTTCAAGTCCGACCAGGATAGATGCCTGAAGCTCCGAATCAAGCTCTGCAAATTCATCCAAAAAAAGTACTCCAGCCGAATCAAGATCAACCTTTGCCCCACTTGCAGCCAAGTTTACACCACGAACGGTTCTGGTTTCTTTGTAACTTGAAGCAGCCTCAAATAATCCTGGCTGCGGATCTATTCCCTGGAAATTCTCACAACCGAACAGTGCGATTCGCCCCCCATGCGCGTGGCCGACTAGACTAGCACAATTAACACTTATAAGCTTTCTTGGTTTTCCATCCTGACGATCACTCAATAAACGGGAAAAGGCCTTCGCTATGGCACCCTTCCCGCTTCCCGGATCGCCTTGCAAGAGAATCCTTGATAAAGGCCACGCTCCGACACTGCGCTGTGCGATAGAGGCGATCTCGCGCAGAATTCGTCGCATCTTTGAATCCTCAAAAACGATGCCGCCTGTCTCGCCATCAGCTCGACGCAACTCTCTTGCGATCCATTCGATAGGAATTAGTGATCGTTGAAGCTTTGAGATAACCGTAGCCTTCTTTTCGTCATCAAAGTTCTGTTTCTCGAGCCACTCATCGAAGTGCAACCCCCGTCGCCGCGCCTCACGTTCCATCAATACTTTATCTTCTTCCGCATAAGAACTCACTACAATTACCGGTCCGGGCCACCCCTGTTCTCCCCACTCTTCAATTACGTCGAGCCCATATTTTGGATCCTTTTCTGACAAGTTTGCCCCTTCCCTTGGAAAAATTTCCAAATCGCAAATTAATGCGTCGTAACCCCTGCCAGGATACCTTTCCTGCGCGGCTTTCATTTTTTGACGAGCACCTTCAAGAGACGTAACGTCTTCAAAAGAGATCAAGTCAGCATCAAACCTGTTGCCCTTGTAGCAAAACTGAGTCAATGCTTCTACCACCCAAGCTTTCGCTATAGAAACCAATTTGGTTGAAGGCTCGTCTTCGACGTACAATATATTGTAATTGTCACTATTCATTGCAAATTTCAATATTTCCAATAGTAATTATAAACCTGCTCCCAGCTAGAGAGGCAGAAGCTTTTGCATTTATAGCTTGGATGAATTTTCCCAAAATTCCAAGTCCTATTCCATGCTCCCTAACGCGGACCTCCTGAATGGCGACGGAATCTTGGGCCATGTGGGGAATTCGGTCTCGAGATCCTTGTAATGCCTCGTTAATGTGTTGCATGCGTCTAGCATCTGGTGGTCTTTGGGGCGCATTTGACACGATCAGTTTAGCATAGGAATTTCTCATCCGGGTCTCTGCAATCTCTTCAAAATGCAACTCCACGCAAACTTCGGAACCGTCGGTACTATGAACCGTAGCGTTGTGGAGCAAAGTCCAGGCGACGTTAGTCCAAGCAGCTTTGGAACCTACGACTAAGTTTGGAGCCCCATCTAGCTGTAATTCAGATATAGACACATTCTTACTAAATGGAAAAGCTTCCTCCTTGATCTGATGAAACACTTGCTCAAGATTACATACTCCATTTTTAAGCACACTATAGTCCCTACGTAATGTATGACGACTAACAAAAATCAGCTGCAGAGATCTCTCAACATCCCCTCTTGATCCCAATAGGCTCTTTCGAAGTTCATCATGGTTGTCGTGGCCTTCAAGAAGTCTGAGCGCCTCGCAAATAGAATTTTTTGTTGTCACGAGTGGTGTTTCCAGAATGTGTCCAACATCTCCCAACGCAAGCCTAGCGGTATCAGCAGCAGACCGCAGAGATTCCAGATATAAAGTGTCGGCGAGATATGGCTGTTGTAACAGGCTCTTACCAACTTGCTTGACTAATAGCATATCGGCAATCTCCCATGGACCTGTCCCGCCAACGGTCATGGCAGAGTAGGAGTCCTGCATCTTAGTCGTTAACATGAGAACC
This sequence comes from uncultured Verrucomicrobiales bacterium, assembly GCA_964351855.1. GTDB lineage: Bacteria > Verrucomicrobiota > Verrucomicrobiia > Verrucomicrobiales > DEV007 > JBCDHN01. The sequence continues at coordinate 56,485 of CAYGQD010000001.1, read as the reverse complement.
CGGTCCGCAGGACAAACCATTCGATAAAGGTAATGAGTCATAACCATGAAGGCAGCTTCATCAAGGGTAATTGCCTTACGCGTTTCGAGGTATCCCGACAACTCCGTGGCAACTCGATTGCAGAGAGACCTCAGGTCATCGGGCATCGCAGCAACCTGAACAGAAAAGTTGGAAAAAAATGTATCTCCCAACCCATAGTCATGTGGAGGAATTCTGAAGAGATTCTCCATCATTTCCGTTAGCAAATCTTCTAGATCTTCATTGGATATTGATTCATTGTTCGTAATACAGTCGTCAAGAATCTGTGTAATCTGAAAGTGCTCGAGGAATCTATCTGCGAGATCTTCGGGAAGGTGCAAGAAGCAATGCCCCTCGATCGGCTTGCCGTAGACTACGTCTACAGGACGTTTGTGAGAGTCGCTCTCAATCACATACTGTACCAGCGACTTCAATGAAGCCATCTTTCTTGCGCCGATATAGGATAATGCATAGAAAGCGAACGCACGTGCCGTGCTGATACGACGATCGAGATGCTCTCGCGAATCCATCCGGCGAGATAGCGTATGCCTACGCTCATCAATTGGACTCCAATAACTCAGAGCGCAGTATGAAATGTTAGCGGGCAACAACGAAGCCAACACTGTTTCACAGCTTTCGCTCAAGCGACATATTCCCTCAATATCCTCAAGGGTAGCGCTCGGAAGTAATTGTCGAGCCCACTCTATTTGGTTTACCTGGGCAGGTGCGCTAATATTTGTCCCGCCAAATGGGTTGAGAACTAAATTGAGAACTTGAAATCTCTTTTGCGGGTCAGTAGTAGAGGAGATTTTTGCGTGCGTCTCGAAGAGTCTTGAAAGAAGCCTATCGAACAAATCCAAATCTAGATCCTTCCTCATGTGATTTTCATCCATCATTGTTCGAAAAGGTAAAATGTCAAATTTTGTTAAACCCTAAACGCTGATGAGCTTGGCACCCCCCAGTTGTTACCTAAAGGTTTCATCCAGGCTACCAAAGTCGCAAGGCTTTCGCCAACAGAAAATGCCACCGTAGCGTTACTCTTTGTAACCCTATGGATACCTAAAAAGAGCTTTACATGCAAAAGCATTGATTCCGGGAGTAAGGTTTGCGCATTGATGATACTCTGGCATAGAATCTGCTCTCAGAACATTGCGTATCCAAAGCCTACCAATCCAACCAAACTTTTCCTCAAAAATGAAATCTCGAACTATTATTGTAATTTTAATTGCTATCATTGGGGTCGTCTCGGTGTGGTTCTTTCAAAAACGTGATGTTGGTGAAAGGGCCGGCCAACCTATTCGAGTTGGGACATTTACGAAATCTTTGGGAAACAGTCCGTTTCACATTGCTCACCACTTCGATTGGTTTAAGGGCCACCCGGGTCTTGCGGAGTTTGACATCGTCTATACTAACTACAACGACCGCCAGACCATTAGTGCAGATTTTGCGGGTAAGAAACTGAACATTCTCTTTTCGGCTGCTATCCCGCAAATTTTGTGCAAGGCACAGGGGAATCAAATAAGAATAGTGGCCATGTCTGGAAGTATGGGGCAGGACATATTAGTGCCCATCTCCAGTTCGGCGAAAACTCTTGCAGATCTCAAGGGCAAATCAATAGCGGTGCAAACGGGGACAAGTTCCTATTTTGGTCTCTTGAAGCTTATTGAAGACGAGGGATATGAGATCGAGGATTTCGATCTTAGGTATATGAAACTCGTTGAGGGAAGGACAGCGTTTGAGACCGGGCAACTGGATGGATGGGCCGTGTGGGCGCCTTACGTTGAGGATCAACAGGCGAATGGACGAGGCAAAGTGATTGAGGCTGCGCGAGCGCCGATCCAAAGCACAGTAGCTGCTTCTGATGCCTTTATAGCTTCTAATCCGGAAGCATTGCACGCTTTTCTTGAAGTAATAGCTCGGGCTAAAAAATGGATCACTGAGAATCCACAGGAAACCGCGAAAATTATTTCGACTGATTTTGGCCTTGATCAAAAGGTAATCGAAATCGCGTTACCAAAGTTCGATTGGCTTGACATCATTGATGAATCCGATTTGAAGGCTCTGCAGTGGAAGGCAACATTCATGGCGAAGGAAGATCAAACCCGGACCGACGAACCTGTGGACGTAGCTGTTGACCTCTTAAACCTAAACTTTCAGACTGTTCCTAATTAGCCTTAAGGGCTTGCTCTGATTTCCGATGTCTCGCTGTTGGTCATATGCTCGGCCTTTCCTCCTTCCCCTCTTAGTGGTGCTGGTATGGGAGGTCATTGTCAGGCTTGGCTATCTGCCTCCCTCGCACTCCGCGGCTCCGACGCAGGTCTTTTTGCGGCTAACTGAACTCTTTAGATCGTTTGAGCTTTTTAATCATTCGGCTCGAAGTTTGGGAAGGTTATTTGCAGGGGTTTTGTTAGGGAGCGCATTCGGAATATTTTGGGCGCTAACCACCGGCTTACTTGCAAATGCGAGGATCTACATTCATCCCACCATCCAACTTTTTGCTGGAATTCCAGTGGTCATTTGGATACCAGTATCTGTAATGCTTTTCGGGTCTGGTGAGGCCTTCAAATTGATCATAGTTTTCGCCTCCACTTTTTTCGTAGTTTATGGATACACGTTTCACTCAATCAGATTGCTGCCGGTTTCCTATCTAGAGCTTGCTCAAATCTATGGCAAAAGCATTTGGAAACAAGTGTTTGAAATTTACCTTCCGCACAGCCTTCCGACGATTTTTCATTCAGTCCGACTCTCTCTCGTGTTTGGCTGGGTTGTCTTATTCTTCGTGGAATACGCATCTGCCCGGCAAGGGAGCGAGGGCCTAGGTTGGTTTATTGCGGATGCACGAGAAATGGGCCGGGTTGAGTCTGAGTTTTCGGGCATGATTGTCCTCGGTGTTCTGGCATATGGAACAGACGCATTGATAAGCAAAGTTCAACGCGAGTGTATCATGTGGGCGGATGCAATTGAAATCGAAATTGAAAAATAGGATTATGTTATCCATAGAAATTCGTCAAATGAGGTTTCCGGGAGTTTCAGAGGCACTAATCGAGGGCTTTATGATGAGCTTTACTCCAGGAACTTTCATCTCAGTCCTTGGTGAAAGTGGTGTTGGAAAGACTACGTTTTTGCGAATCGTCGCAGGGCTGGAAAAGCGATTCGATGGTAGAGTTGAAATGAATGGCAATACAGTAACGAAGCCAAGTAGGAATATCCAAATGATTTTCCAAGATCACCGGCTGATGCCGTGGAAGACCGCCCTGGAAAACGTGACCTTCTCGGCAGGTAGCTCGGCTTCAGAAGCAAATGATGCAGCTGTTGAATGCATGGAGCGATTTGGGTTGCTTGAGCGCATGAATGACTGGCCAAAGAATCTATCTGGTGGTGAGAAAACCAGGGTTGCTTTGGCAAGAGCCTTTGTAACAAATCCGATGATCCTTCTTCTAGATGAGCCTTTTTCTGGAGTCGATGTTTCAAATCGACATAGAATCCAGAAGCTTCTCCTGGAGAACCTCCTAAAGAACCCGTGCATTTCCATTATGGTGACACACGATATCGAAGATGCTATTCGCCTCAGTGATCAGATACTAATAGTAGGGAAGAGGTTTGATATTATTACGTCGATTGATCTTGAACCAGAACCGTTCCAAAGATCTCTGACAACAAAGCAAAGGGAACTCTATTTTCGTGTGAGTGAACTTTTAAGTAGTTAGTCTACCTATCGTAATATGAAGACATACTTTATACCTATTGCTCTTTTGGGTTGCGTAATGTGCCCATTACCAAATTCATTTGGGCAATCCACCGGTGGGATTTCAGATATTCCTTCCGATAGTTCGGTTTCGATCACTCCAAATAGAGTTAACAAGCTGCCTCCGAGTGAGGGCGCGGTTGAAGACGAAGTGCGGGAAGTTAGGGGTGGAGCTACGAATTCGGAGTCAGATCTAGCGGGCACTGTTCAAAGCGCCACTAATTCTGATCCGACTCAATTGCTTTCAGTTGGGTGGCCGCACTTTGAAATGAGGTTCGCGACTTTTTCCTGTGTCGCGATGGTGGTTTCATTGGTGATAGCACTTCTCGCCTGGAAAAACATAGCAACCAAGGTTTTGGATTCTTCAGCCGAAGATAGCCGTGGATTTGCAGACAAGAGTAGTTCTTCAATAAGTCGACCGCTTGGGCGTCTATTCATTTGTGCATTCTTAGTCGTGTTAGGTATGTGGGCTAGCTCGGTATTAGCAATCATCAGTATCGCCCGCAATGCGGAACATGCCGCCAACATTGTGGATGCGACGGGATTAGCAAATACCGTCTTTTCTGGATTGGCCTTTGCGGGGCTGTTGGTCACTGTGATTCTTCAGAGCGTTGAATTGAGGCATCAACGTCATGAGTTGAGAAGTAGCAGATTGGAGCAAAGAAAGAATGCTAAGATGTCAGGGTATCATGGTCTATGGGGCCACTATTCTTCCATAAGAGCAGCCGGCAAAACAAGTATAGTAGGGACAGCGGTTGCTGAAGGTTGGGAAAAATGGAGCACCCGACAGATTCATGAATTAATCGAACTGGAAGATGAGCTCCATTCGGAGTGGAGAAGGGAACGCTTTACTGAGGCAAAATATGAGTTGTTCGGGTCGCGCTTCGTCCAGAATCCTGCGACGCTTCGGGTGCTATTTGAGAACGAAGAGGATGATGCGGTTATTATGTCAGATGACTCGATCTATGAATTTGTCGAATTTTGCATGGCAGTAGCTGAACACGGCAATCCAGAGGAGATCGAGGCAATGGGCGAAAGTCGAGGTGGGGATGCGGAGCTTGGATTCCTGCAGCTTCATGACTCGCTTTGGGAGTTGGACTCGCTTATTCAAAGATATCGGAGATCCAGCTTTCGCGGCCAACCAAAGGAAAACTGGACGCCAATTGAAGACTTTGGAATCCAGCTAAACAAAACTGATGCCCTGACATGGGTCTCAACCAGTTTTGAGCCTGCTAGAATATCCGCAATCAGGCAGATCAAGAAAGGGCGAAAGAACGAGGCATCATAATGCATCGCGCTCAGCAGTCCGGAAGGAAAAATCGATCGTTGAGCGCGTTGCCGGAACATGGCAGCCCGGAGTTACTGCGGTGCTCCTCTCGCTTTGCAACTCAATGGAGATCCTCAATCCAAGCATCACATGGGTTTCTTCTTTTCGTGTCACAACGATTTTTTTATGCCGAAACTGACAAAGGTAAAGCCCCATTTGAGAGACTCAATTCGAAAACAGGTTGTGGTCTTGGGAGGCGGTTATCTCAGAATCTCGAATCAAAAAGGCTAAGAAAACTTCACCGACATTTCGGCAGGGCGACTCTTACCTGATTGATGAATGCCGCCACCAATCAGAAATCGTACCTGGACCCGACCATGAAGACTTTGTCTCGAAAGGAACTCGCGGATCGATGGAGTTGTTCAGTGGAGACAATCAAGCGAAAAGAAAAGGCTGGTCTGTTGAGTCCTCTCCGTTTGGGAAAGCGATTTCTCCGGTATCGACTTTGCGATGTGGAAGCGGTTGAAGAGGACGCGCTTGTTCAATAGGTCGCCTCGTTTTGGATTTGACGCGAATCAAGCCGGGTTGAACTGAAGAGAAGGCGTGATTTTACGCTTTTTGTCCACGTAAATGGCGGCAGTGATGCGGATATCGCTGTGTCGCAAATACCGGGAAGCTACGAAAATGTCATGTTCTGACGCAATGATACTTCCCATCTCTTTGCGAAGTTCGTGGATCGGCTTTTTGGCGTTTACACCGTTGTCCCGCAGCCATTTCCGCAACCTGTTGAAAGTTCCGTCGCAGCGGTAATGCCTCGGACCTCCTGGTTTGCGTGGAGCATTTGGAGATTCGATAACAAAGATGTTAGTGGACATCGCCTTCCAACCCTGAAATGCGGAAACTACTTCTGGGGTCAAATCGATTTCGCCTGCGGAGTCCTCCGATTTCAGCCGATGAAACTCAGTGTCTTTGATTGTCAGCGTTTCATCCTCAAAGTCGAACGCAGACCAAAGCAGGTGGTCGATTTCACTGATTCGCAACCCGCACATACAAGCCAGCAGTAGGGCTTTGAACGCTTCTGGGTCTTGGGCCGCCAAATCGTTGTGGGCAGCTGCTAGAATTGCTTTTGCATCGATTTGGCTCACGTAGCGCATGGACGAAGGCTTTTCCATCGTCACGTTTTCAAAGGGAAGCGGATTCGGAAATTCAATCTCCGCAGCCAGAAAAGGGAGCACCTTCTTTGAAAACAGCGCTTTGGAGTTTCGAATCAGACTATTAACCGTGGTCCTTGCGCTCTTTGCTTTCGCTGGATCAGACGCCGCAGACAACAGATAGGCGTTTTTCCACGCGGTAACCTTCATCGGAGTTATTTCAGCGAGCGGAACGGAATCCACTTTAGCTTGCCAACCTTCATGACCGCCTTTGAGCCCGTCGTATTTGCCCTCATCAGGTATCTGGGCGATCGCCGCTACAATTCGTCGGAATGCACGGCAGTAGGTATTGAGAGTCTGGGGCCGTGCGGTAGACAATCGACAAGCTGTCTCGATCAGCTCGCCCACGGTATTCGCGGAATTTGAAGTCGTCTCAGATACTGGTTCAGATCCATACTTTTTCATCGTCTCTTCCCAGCCGTTACCCTGAAGGCTAAGATAAATGTCTCGCGCTTTCGCGGAAGCCGTAGCCACGTTGGCCGTGCCAAGCCGAAACCGATACCGCCGCTTCTGAAATTGAATCTGAACCGAGTAGTTGGGTTCTTGCATTTTTGAGCCCCGATGAACGTAGCTGCAGCGCATCACTTTTCCCTCCCAGATGCATTCCGAGAACAAGTCAAAATCATAGCCGACGAAAGTTCTACAGACCCAGACGAACGATCGTCGATTCGCGAAATTCTTGTGGCGCTCTTTCCCCAAGCTGCGGAGAGCTCATATTACGACGAAGAACAATCCCTTAGAGAGCGACGGGTTTGTCACCCTAAGCATTTCAACAAGTATTTTCAGCTCGCTTTGGAAGGAGACGACATCAGTGCTGCACTGTTAGATCGAATTATCAATAAGTCGCATAGTCGTGACGAGTTGCTAGCAATCTTCAAGGATGCGAAGGATGGTGGTAAGATTCTTGATCTGCTGGAGGCGGTGTATGCGATTCGGGAACGAATCCCGACGGAGAACTTAACCTCTTTTGTTACAGCCATATTCGATATCGGAGATAATCTGCCAGCGGATGCTGATGATCTATTCCTATCCGACGCAGAAATGACAGGTATTCGGATTGTGTATCATCGGATTAAAGAAGAAGCTACGGAGAAAATTGTTGAGGTTCTTAGTTATGCCTACGACAACACCACTGGAATCGTTATCCCTATTAGGTTTCTGGGGCTTGAGGACGAAAAGAGTCGGGAAATGCACGGCGCGGATCATTTCTTTTTGATCCCGGTTGAGATGTTGCCTGATTTCAAAGCTAAGGCGATCCAGCTCATAAAACACAGGGAGCACACCGAACTCCTGAACCTTCGAAAATGTTCGGCAATTCTCTTCCGATGGGCGGATTGGGAAGGCGATGCGATAGTAATGGAGTGGACGTCAAAGGTAATTGAAGAACCAACGGACGCTCTGACATTGCTGGTTCGGCTTCTCAATGCTACTTATAGTGATGGACGCCTAGCGGAATATTGGTTGTCCGGGGAAAGTATTGAAGCTTTGGTCGATATGGATAAACTATGGAGGTCGATTCAGAAATTAGATCGAAAAGGGTTAGACGGTGTAGAAAGTCAAGCTTTTGATCTACTTGAGTTAACCCTCAAAAGGAAGTCCGAAGGAAAAGATTACAAAAAAGTTCACCTCAAAGGAGAGGAATGGTGAATTGACGGTGAAGGCAATTAATGCTTCAAGCAGCAATTACACCCCGCTTTCTCGCAACACATCGGAAAGATTCAATCCAAGGTCTTCCGAAAGCTTGAGGCAGTCCGTAGAGTGGGACTTCTTTCCCCTTTCTCGATTCGGGAAACGGCCACTTGATCCAACCGGGCGAGGGCGGCAAGTGCATTCATGGACAGCCCCTTGGCTTCGCGGGCTTCTTTGAGCCGTTAAACCAGCTTCGCAATGATTTTGTCAGCCTGAGCATCGTACACGGCCAAGTTTGCCCTTGACGACTCGCTTACTCATTCTGACAGTTGTCAGAACTAACAAACGGCCAATGACCGTGTTAAAACGCCTGGCCGGGAAACACGCATTGACAAAGAAACGCGCGTAAGAACCTCGCTAACAGATGAAAGCGTTCACGGCTTTGGCAAATCGCGCTCTTTCTGTGGCCCGAAAGCTCTACCGATATTTCAGGCCCATTGAAGAAACCCCGCTCGCCGTCATCGAACACATGGCTGCCCGGAAGCTCCGATCGGGCAGTATAAAACGAGGACCTAAGCGCCGGTTTGTGGCTCCGAACCATGATCCCCATCTACTTCGTTACCTGGATTACATCCTCGAATATCGCAAATTCAAAGTTCTAAGGAATATGGCACGCGGCATCGTTAGGAACAAGGTTAGGCAGCGAGTTGATGTTCGAATTCTAGCGGGCTTCTAAATGAAAGCGTTTTGCGCGGACGGTTGTTGATGAGGCGCGACAACTCCTCGATGCGCCCTCCGCAGACTCTGATCGGCTTGCGGGACCGGGCGATTCTCGCGGTGGGATTTTACGCGGGACTTCGGGAGCATGAGATCGTCGGGCTCAGGGGCGAGAGTTTTCGCCGCGATCAGGGGCACGACACTTTCAGGGAAAGGGTGGCCGCGAGCGGGGTCTTGCGATTCATCCGGAAGACAATCCCACCACTCTCAATGCGCTGGATCAGAAACTACTGCGATTTCAGTACAACCACGTCCCTCCTGGGACAAAACAGAAAAAGCTCCGCATTCTTATTGATAATCATTGGGATTCCGCGTGAGCTGATTTTTGGCTTTGGGCGCTCCGTCTTTCCCCCAATGAGCGGATCCTATCCGAGGAGTCGGTTTGGTTGGCAGCGCAGAAGTCGCCGCAGACCAGAAGGAACTACAAAATCGACGTTGCACAGTTCATCGGGCATTTTGAAATTCAAAATCCGTAGGAGCTTCGTGGTATCGACCACCGGCAGGTGATTGCTTGAGAAGCTCACCTGCGTGAGGGGCTACATATAGAACACTCAACGGTGCGCAGGAAGCGGTTTACTGATTTTTTGGTGAATTCGACCACTCCATAGTTCCGGCGTTCGATGAGACTTGCACCACGATTCAGAAGTTCCGATGAGTCTATCAGAGGATTCAAGGGCACTACATTCTGTGAGAAGATCACTACATTCTGAGTTCTGGAGTTACCCCACAGATGAAGTCGAAAAGCTCTTCTCCCGGATCGCTTTTCATCACAATGATCCCAAAGAAGAACCATTTTTCTTTGAAAAAGCGGTTCTTGAAGAATCCACGCAATTTCGAGCAAAGCGGGGTCAAGAAGTCCCGCAAACTCCAGCGAAAGCTGCGGGTGAGGACAATTCTTGAGGCTGCGATGCGGTAAGTGCCATCAGCGAAGATCTTAAGATCTCACCATCAACGGTGAGCTCAGGCATCGAAAACAAGAAAAGCGCACCGAACCAAAGAAACGGTTCGGTGCTAACAATCGATCCTAGCCTTTTGCGGCAGCGGATGCCTTCTGGGTTTTGGCGGAACGCTCATTTTCGAGCTTCTCGGTAAATCCGCTACTCTCTCGACTCGAAGATTTTTCGTCGTGTAGCTCGGGAGACAGTTGAATAAACTCGAACGCCTTACGAGTCACCAGTTCAACTTTCGGCAAGTCATCCCGAAAGTAGGAATTGGTTTCCTTCCACTCTTCGCCATCCTTGTAGGACCGACTCAACGAAATGGAGTAGTAGATATTCCCGTCGTTGGTGTGGTTTTCCCAAACCGTTGCTTTTACGCCTCCCGCTCGAATCGTTGTTGCCGGTTTTTGTGGTTGATTAGTCGTTTCCATGGTTTTTCTCCAATTTTTGGTTATTGATCGTTTTGAGTTGATCTCGAATGAAAAGGCGGTCGATGAATTTCGGCTTTCGTAGGCATCGAAAATCGATCGTCTTTTCGCCTTCCCGGATTTGTTGGAGCACGCCCCGAACATCCTCTGCCCGCACTCCGGCCAGGTCGCAGACCAACTCAAAGTCGCTATGACTTCCAGTCTGATTGAACCACGCGATCGCGCGGGTGCGGGCTCGCCGTGCGGTGGTCTTTCGCGATCGGCTTTTGGCATCGACCATTGCCTGAGCAATGACCGACAACCAGAGCGCCCGGCAAAGCATCGGGTCGCCAGAACGATCATCGTATTGCAAGTTTACTTCTTCGTCGTCTTCCATAAAACATCTCCTTGTGGTTGACTCGGAGGCAACCGCGCCCCCGATTGGCGCACGATAGGAGAAAAAGACAACGCTAGGGAAGTGCTCACACGACGGTTTTCTACCTGTAGTTGTAATAATGTCACATGACGATAAAAAGGAGACCGGCGGTGCTTTCCAAAAATTCGGATTGTTGATACTACTAAATCGAACGATCCAACAGGGAGGAGGGACAACCATGAGAGAACGCTATTTGAGGCTGGAGGAAGTATTGCTCCGGGTTCCCTACAGCAGAACAGAATGGTATCGTGGAATGAAAGAAGGAACATTTCCACGGTCCTATCAGCGAAGACCGGACAAAGCTCATGCGCGAGGAGTTTGTTGGAAAGAGAGTGAAGTCAACGAGCTCATGCTCTGGATCGAGTCAAGTGGAACGACAACACCATCATTCTGCCGCCACGAGAACCGGCCTGACAGCACGACAAATCGTGAGAATGCTTCTCAGGCAATTACTCTGACCAGGGCGAAGTGAAACTGAGACTTTTCTCCAAACCTGCCTCTCCTCGAAGAGGGATTTGCGGATTTTGCGGTGAGGAACTCCCAGGATCGTGAGCAGCGGCATCTTGGATTGAAATGGAGGAAGAGCCACTCTTAGCTGCCTCCAAAAAGTCCGCCCACCACTGCATGAGAAAGCCTCTCTCTTTCAGATAGTTCGCCCGGTTGTAGGCAGCGCGAACGGAGTTTCGTTCCATGTGAGCAAGTTGCCTCTCGATCGCATCACGGTTGAACCCTCGTTCGTTCAGCACAGTCGAGAACAATGATCGAAATCCATGACCGACAACTCGCCCTTTGTAACCCATTCGGTGAATGAGATCGTTAATCGTGTTTTCGCTCATCACCGGATGGACTCGACCTTGTTGATTCGGAAAGAGCCACTCCGAATGTCCGGTGATCTCGCGCAACTGAGAGAGCTGTTGACTGGCTTGAAACGAGAGCGGAACGGCATGCTCGGTGCGCATTTTCGTGTTCTCGGCAGGGATCAACCAAATGCGTGAGCGAAGATTGATGTGCTCCCACTTAGCGAAGCGTAGCTCTCCGGTTCGTAAGGCCGTAAGCATCAGCAGCTGCAACGCGATCTTGTTTTGCTTTGCCGCACGAACCCTATTCAGGGCTGAGTAAAAGTCAGGAAGCTCGGATGGATTCAGCGTGGGAAAGTGCTTCTCACGATGCGGTTTCAGAGCTTTGGAAAGTCCGATCACAATGTTGTGTTTTGCCCGTCCAGTAATGATTGCGAAGTTGAGAATGGACCCCGCGATTTGCAAGACTCGATGACTCATGTGAGTGGCTCCTCGTTGCTCAATGCGCTGAATTGCACTGAGCAGCTCCAGTGGCTCGATCTCAGTGATCGGCCGTTTTCCAAGGGTTGGAATCAAATGATTGGTGAGGCGATTCCAAACATCGTCCGCGTGCCCTTTAGTCCAGTGATCTTTATTGCGTTCGTGCCATTCCTCGGCAATGGCGAGAAACGAATTACGATCTCGAAAAACGGCCAACTGCTTGTCCTGCCTGCGCTTGGCGCTAGGATCCAAGCCCTCATGAAGCAGGCGTTTGGCATCGATTTTCTGGTCACGTGCTGAGGGTAACGAGATTAACGGATATTTACCAAGAGAAAGGGTTTTTTCACGATCGGCGAAGCGATAGCGAAGCTGCCAGCATTTCTTTCCGGTTGGCCGAATGACAAGGTGAAGACCATCCCCATCAGAAAGAGAAAATGGCTTAGAGCTTGGCTTTGCTGCCCGAATCTTCGCATCAGATAACAACATGAGGTGATTGTATCGCAGCAGGTTTTACTAGGGAATAGGCACGTCAATTTTACCCTCATTTTCACCCTCAAAACTACGAAACACCTTGAGATCTTTTGAGACTTCCTGGAACGAGAGACAACAGCTTCAAACCTAGGATGAGCAAGGGATAAATCCACTTCTTGGCACCTCCTGAAACGTTAAGAAACATTAAAATTGGTGGAGACCCAGGGAGCCACATTTGCCCTGCAACCTGTTGAAATATCACAAGATTCCTAGGGAGCCGAACTGCGTTACCCTCAACGTTACCCTCAAACCTCCCTTCGTGACCTTAGTACCACAGTCAAGTAGCAAGTGACCTACTTGGTCATTCAGCGCTATCCGGCTTCGAAACAACGCGTTTGCGCTTAGTCGCAGGTTTTCTCGTCGTTGCATGGCGCTCATGAGGGTCCGATACTTGGCGCTTCCGTTGGGCAACTTTGGGAATTTGTTCGCCAGCATCTTCGACGATATCTCCGTGAACCTTGACTTTTCGGAGTTGAATCCATCGATTCAAAGCTTCCTTCAAAAACAAGGCGAACGCGCCCCAAAACAAATACTCCCTCAACGGAGCTGAACCAGGAATGACGCGAAGAGCAAGGGCAGAGAAAAACACGAGCGCAGGCTCGAAGAACAACACACTGAGCTTTGTATTGGAAGTGAAGAGTCGGACGAAGAGCGAGTGCACCCACGGCGTTCCCAGGTCGTTATCATGCTTGGCATCACCGGCAATCTGATTGAGAAAAGCTAAGCCAAGGTGAGCAAGATAGAGGAAAATTGCGAGTAGACCAAAAAGGCAGGTCACAGCATGCTGCGCTCTGACCGAAGGTTCATTCCATGCGTAGACCGAAAAGAGGATGAATGCCCAAGAGATGGCAGCAAAAACAGACTTGGGTCGCAGATAAGAAAATCCAAAATCGCGACGCAAGTAGACGATGATGGGCATGCAGAAAACATGCAACACCGGGCTCAGAATCGGGACGCCTGAGAGTTGCTGTTTGGTTGAGATCTGTTTGTCCTTCATGCTTTCTTCTGGGGAAAGCGGTGACGGATGAAATTTCGACGTTCCTCCGATCCGATAATCCAGGAGCGCCCTCCTTGAAAGATGATTGAATCCACCAGAAAGCTATGGTCAGGGCCACCAGTTGCCAACGTCGTAAATTCAGCGGGTTGCACCGGGTATTCGAAGACCATGCTTCCACCGGCGTTTTGGTTTCCCTGCTGTGCCAACATTCCTTCGGAAAACCCTCCATAAAGCTGAAGTTGCCGGGTTTTCCCAATCGAATCTGCGGCCCAGTTGTTGGTCACCGGATCACCATTGGCATGAAAGACTTTAGTTTGGAGATTGGCTAGGAAACTCTCCGCTTCGTGTTTGCCGTTGGGGCCGCCGAACCCAGCGTAATAAGTGGGCAGGTTTTGAGTGAGGTAGACAGTGCAGGCTCGAGAGCTGCGTGCAGTGCTCTGAAACAGCGCATCATAGGAATTGACGAAGAATTGGCTTTCATCCGCATAGAGAAACACCGGACGGATTTGTTCCTGAGCTTCAGTTCGGCTGATGCCTGGTGGAATGCGGCGCTCAACCGCACGCTGCCATACGAACTTGAAGAGGACCTGGGCAAACTGCCCCAGTTCATTGTATTCCTTCACAGGAAGATCAATGATGATGATTTTGCCTTGAAAGCAATCGTCAGGCGAGAATGTAAGTCCCTCACAGAAAAGATCTCGGAGGATACCGCGAAGGAAGCAGTCCGCCATGCTCGTGAATGTGCTGACAATGATGGAACGGGTTTCCGGAGCAAGGCCGGGATACTCCTTCAGAAAATAATCCGCAGTGAGCTCAAGGTCTTGCGATCGGCAACTTTCGGCATGGTTCTTCTTCGCCACTTCGAGCAGCGCAAAACATGCGGATTCCTTCTTCCATCCCACTTGTTCGGTCTCGTCGCGAGAAACCGGGGCAGAAGTAATGATTCGGTAAAGGGAGGGCAAATCGACGGTTCCCAAAGAAAGCACTGCCAGGTCAATCGCGTTGCGCAGAAGCTGCTTTAAGGATCGCTGCCAGTAGGCATCCCCTCCCCCCATCTGGCCGGCTTTGCGTTCTCCGGATTCCAACACCTGACAGAACAAATTGACGAGATTCTCGGTATGACCGGCCCCAACGCCAGGCCTTTCCATCTCGTAGCGCAGAAAATTGAATTGATGCTCACCGCCCGGTCGGACAATCAGGAGGTCATCTTCTCTCCTCTCCTCCTTCACAAAATCCTCCCAGCTTTGGACTTCATCGGTCTTCGCTGTAAGGACGAGCCCACCCAGATTGGCGGACAAATAGGCTCGTGCTAGCGCTTGTCCGCTACCAGACGATTTCCCGGAACCGGTTCCTCCGAACACTTGCACTCCTTCAAAAGCGTCGCGCAGGCACCAAAAATTTTCTGGCGTCGCACTTGTCCCATCCTCAAATAGCTCCAGAAGGGCTTCATCATCGTCTGGCCAATCCTTCATTGAGGTCGAGAGAAACGCTCCACCCGTTGCGAATCAATCAAATACTCCATCAAATTGAAGGAGGCTGGTCGAGAATGGCGTTGAAGAAGATTGCCAAGTCCGAAACTATTCTGCCTTCAAACTGATTACCTTCTCCAAATCAGATGTGGTCATGATTCCGGCATTCTCATACAGTTTGGCATAGGCCAACGCTCGATCAGTAATCGTGTCCGACTTCGACGCATTGAGAGAAGCTGGGAGCCATTCCAAATTCATCAGGAGATTGTCAACATTCGGAACCACGGCTTTCGGAACAATGTGTTCGGACTGCATTTGTTGACCGGCATAGGGGCCCAAAGTCGCTTAAGGAGCTCTGCCGAGAGCCATCTTGTGAAGATTCTCTTCAGTGTAAAGGCCGTATTCGAGACATTGCTCATGGTTTTCGAGCAATCGAGCTGCGGTCAACGCTTTCAGTGCGGGTGGAACCTGACTCTCAGGCATGGCAGCGTCGAGAACCGCTTCCAAGTCACACCGATCGGCGTAAGCCTGATACACCAAAAATGCGACTCTTCGATGGTCGTCATTCAAACTTCGTGCCCGCATCTTCCAAAACTCGGGGTCGTAGGCGAGCCAAGGACGCAGCTGCGCCGAGTGGAAACGCAATTCTTCGACGTTCTCCGCCCTGGCCTTGAGGTTCCATCCGGTGATCCCTCCTACTATCAAAGCGACAAGAAAAACTACGAAGAACGAAGCGCCGCTAGGTTGGTGCCTAGCTGGCTGCTGCTGAGCAACAACGATTCTCTGCGACATGCCCATCACCTTTCACAACCAATTTGGGTTTGCAAGGATCGAAAGATATTTAGGTTTTCTAAATCAACCAGTTTCCCTCTGTCGAGAATGTGCTAGTCATAAGCGATGATCACGACCGATGACTTCAGTTCTCAGATCGACCGCATTGACAAGTTGATCGGCTCAACTCCGGCAGACGAGAAAAGCGTCCAGACGATCTATCCGATAGTCCGGTGGTTTCTACATGATTTGAATGAGTTCGCGAGGAGTCCAGAGTGCCACGAAATCTGTGGCATAGAAGGCCTAGAGATTGATACCGAGGTATCGGCAAAGCTTTACGAATTGGAGTATCATTTGATTCGCGCTGCCGGTCTGAGCAAAACATCAGAGGACTGTAGGCAAGAACTGTCCTGGTGTAAGACTGCTATAGATGGCATCCGAATGAACCTGAGAGCGGGTTAGAACTCGCCCCACGCTTTGAAGGATGACAGTTTAGGGGATGAATAGCCCGCCCTTGGGGCAGACTACGACCACCTAACCAGTCCCTGCGCTTTCATCTGCCGTAAATCCATCTTGAAACAGAATGGTTCAATTCGGTTTCAGATTCCCCCGTAAACGCGCTGAATTCAACCAATTTCACATGCCATCTGGCCATGTCTTAGACATCAATTCGCGGTCCTCTTCAGCCTTCACGTCGAGATAAATGGCTGTGGTTTCCACTTTTGAGTGACCCATCCAAGTCTGGATTTTGGTCACCGGAATTCCCGCTAGGGCACAACGCACCCCGAATCCGTGTCGCAGCCCTTTTGGGCAAGCGTGGATTCCTGAAATTTCAGCGATGGCCATCCCTGCCTTCACATTGCGCCAGGCCGTTGTTCGTGAGATCTCCCAGAGACTGCCTTGCCCCAATTTCTCAAGATCAGAGATAAGCTTCGAGGGAATCGGAACCCTGCGCACATGCAAGATACTTCGCTTCTTAAGAGTTGGAATCTGCAAGACGCCTTCTTCCTTGTCGATATTTCTGGATTCCAGATCAAGCGCCTCGGAAAGTCGGCAACCCGAGAAATACAGAGTTTTGCAGAGCAAAAACTCATTTAGCGGCATGATCTGCTCACTCAATCTCAGGAACCGCTCTCCCTCTTTCTGCGTTAAATACTTACGTCTTCCCTGACTATCAAATGCACTAAAATTCATCATCCCTCCATGAAACCGAATTGAACCATTCTGTTTCATGGATACCCGACAATCATTAATAAACCGTTTACAACGAACAAGTTACGCAGATTTTTGTTCTTGCCTAAAATGGCGGAATCTGTTAAGGTTTTCTTTACTTTTAACATGTTCCGCCGTTTTTTAGCCATGTTGGGCTGATTCTGGCGGAGAAAAGGGAGGGAATGCAATGGGTGAGAACTCTAAAGAAATGATCTCAGTGAATTATGCTGAGTCGGAGCTGTTCCAGAATGTGAAGTACCGTTTGTATTCATTTGATGTGCTCATGAGTGCTTACCTAGGGAAGCTTCATGGTCAGCCTGAGTTTCAAGACGCTGAACTGAAGCCAGAGATGCGCCCTTTCTTGTGGATCATAGAAGACCGAAGAACATCCTCCCGAGAAGAAATTGGCGCACACATGCGCTTGCAGACAGATTTGGATGCAACAATGGAATCGCTAAGCTTAGGACTTAGTCGAGTTGTCCATCTGGCACAATATGAGCAAGATTTGCAACCGCTCTTCAAAGCATTCGGCAAAATCCCGGAGCACCTTATTGAGCCAGTTGTAAACGAAGTTGTGACAAAGGTATCGAGATCCCTTGAAACGTTGATCAGTGGTGAGCGAGATGGTAAGAAAGTCGATGAGCCAATGTTGCCAATGCTGTGGAATCGAGACTTGGAGGAGATGGGAGAAGAATGGAACATCCCCGATGCACATCAGCGCTTTCTTGATAGTGCTAGCCTTGCGGTGATAGGTGCGATCAGCGATCTGCTGGAAGAGAAAACCGGCAGGGCCCTGCCCTATCAAAACCATCCCAAATATGCGCGTTATTTTGCCGAGGGAGCAGATATCCCAGAAGAATTCCGAGTGAGTGACACAACTAAGGTAGATAGTGACAAATCAACATCAATTGCTGCGGTTGATCCTTCCAAACCGATGACGGTGGCAAACCAAAAGCCCGAGCCGGAACTTGTAGGAGCAGGCCGTTAATCTTAGCTCATCGATCTACCGGAATCTTGGATCGGCGATGTTTGAGATTGCGTGTTTTGCGCAAGATTCGTGACATCCGTACTGGGGGGAACTGGTTTATGATCGTCGGCAACGTCAACCACCGCCTTCTCCAGTTCTTCGGAAATCCCCAAGAATGCAAAACTGATAGTACCCCCATCGACTCTTGCGCCTTCTGCCTTTTGCGGATCTTTAGATTTATCCATTTTTTCGTTTCGTGCTGCAACTTCAGCAGAATATTCGTCTTGACCTTCCCCTCGCTCTAATCTCGCCAGCGTAGCATCCTCCGAAAGTTCTTCTCTACTCTCAAATTTCTGCAACGGTTCATCCCTCCGTTCCGGCGGAAGAGCATACTGTTCCTGACAGTAGTTAGGACCTTTTACATCATTGATTCCCTCAAAATAATCAGCTCCCCATTTTTCGACTGCTTTTTCTGGGTCGGCAAGATAATCTTCCATTGCACGCTTCCACTCATCATGCAGTTCTTTAGCTTCCGGATTGGCCTCAAAATATTCTGCTCTTTCTTCTGGTTCCATACCCGCAACCGCTTCAACCAACTGGGTTGAAACTGCGCCTCTCTCACGGTCATTCTTCTGTAAGTAGCTCCTATACTCTTCGTTTTTGAGCATAGCTCCGAAATAATCCAACTCCTCACGATTAGAGAATCCGTTCGCAACAAAATTGCTGTGCTGAGCCATAGCAGCATGAATCTTAATTTGGGCATGGCCAGCCATATGAATTGCGTATTCCTGCCTCTCGGAACGTTCCCTCGTCCCTCCAAAGCCATTTGGCCCGAACTCCTCAAGAACCTGTTCGACGGCAAGCAATTCAGCATTAAGCGCTGCAATTGATCTTCCCTGATATTCCAGCGGATAATCTTCGGGCGGAATATTGCCGTTGATCATCTCTCGTAAAATCTCGATTTTCCCCTCTAAGCTCACTTTTCCCCCAAAAAGCTCCTATCGACCATTACCCCCGCATGCCGACTTCAATTTCCCTGATATTACCTTAAAGACCTTAATATTTCGTTAATTTTACTTAATAACTTCCAAAGCAAGCGATGAAAGACGCTTCGTTGCTCAAGAAAGGCCCAAAATCCATCTTCACCATTTTTTAACCCTGACAAGCTACCATTGGCGAATGGAGAACAGCTTCGATGATTCCAACGTCTCAGACCTCTATGACGATTTCAAGGCTAGCAAGCTAAGCCTGCCAGCATTCGCAAAATCGCGGAAGCTTCCTTACATGCAGCTCAAGCGAGCATTTCGGTCAATGCCAGATTTCGATCTTTGGAATGACATTGCATCTGAGGAACGGCAATTGCTGCTCGATGAATATCATCAATCTGGACTATCTCTGGAAGATTTTTCGACAGCGAAACAGATTCACCATGAAACGCTAACGTCATGGCTTAACCAAGAAAAGGAGCATGGAACCAGAAGGCTTGAGAACGAATGGCAGAATCTGGTGGAGGAATTCCTAGCCAGCGATTTTCTGACCATGAGCGCGTTTGCTCGATCGAAAGGACTGCGGCCTGACCGCTTCAAGTATTGGCTGGGAAAGTTTGATCCTGAATCAAACTGGAAGAACCAAGGAGCGAGGGTTAGGCGAAGAATGGTGAATGAATTCGCAGCATCTTCGTTGACTGCACCTCAATTCGCCTCAAGCAAATCCATCAAACCAGGGACTTTTGAGTTATGGCTGCGGGAACTCGACCCTGACCGAAAAATCAAAAACCGGATGGCCTACCGAATTCTCTCACCCCAGCAACAGACTGATCTCATCGCCGAATTCCGTGAAAGCGGCAATAGCATGAAAGACTTCAGCGAAGCGCGGGGAATCAACAACGCGACATTCTCCACCTGGGTGCGCAATGCCAAGCTTATGCTGGGCAACTCGACCTGATACCGCTCCACCCCAAGAAAGAATGCTCTGCGAGTAAGGGAAAATTTCCCTTTACCCTTCCTGATAAACGGATTCAACTGCAGGATGAAGTTCAAATTGAGTTGGGTGTTTTTGGCAGTGTCACTCTCGATGGCTTCCGGACAGGAAGAAATACGCTCCAACGAAGCTTACATCGAAGCGATAGGAAGAGTAATCGAGGATTACACCGGAGGAACTGCCTATTTAGGGACTGAATTCACTTGGAAATTGCTTACCGAGAAAGCCGACCGAATGCTTGCCATTGAGGAAGGGGTTGATCCTGACGCAGTTTCTGAAGAGCTTAGGAATGTGGTCTTCATGTCTAACACTCTGGATCTGGTAGCCCTTGCGATGGCCGACAACCGGACGAACCCGATTTCGAGGAAGAAGCTGACACCAATCGAGAAGCTCCCTGAATTCTACAAAAGAATTCAAGCAACCACCATTTCTGTCGCCAAAGATCAAAACGTCCAAGACCTCGCAAATCAGGTCATCCGCAGCGGCCCCATCAACTCACTCAAAAACTACGAAAAACTGAGAGGCATGACCGGAACACATGATGGTTGGAAGCAATTCCTAACCCACCTAAGCGCGTCCGATCCTCGCATCGAAAAGTTTCTGAATAATCCCACCCTCACATCCCCATTCTGGCAGTATCACAATGTGGCGATGGGTATTCCAGCAGTCAGCGACACGCCGAAAAATTATTGGAAAGAAGTTACCGAAGCAAGCCCTGTCAACCTTGGATCAATCTTCGACGGCCCGTTCACGATCACCATGGAAGAAGAATCGGGAACATTCGAACGCCAATACGTGATCATACATGACGACAACCGCCCCTTACACGTTACCGCAACAGCAACAGAAGGAGCCATACTTGTGCAATCAGAGAGTTCAGTAATTCTGGCTAGGAAAGGAAAGCCAGAATCGCTCACTGGGGATCGATTCTCACGCCCCTACAATCCGGGGAGAGAAAAAGTGATTATTACTGTGAGAAGGACCAAAATAGAGAACTCTCCCAAATTCACTGAGCCGAGCAGCGCTATTGTTCATGTCTGGGGCGGCTCAAAATCACCATAATTACGGGACGCTACCACGAGCTATTCGGCGGCAACGACACTATCTTTCTAACAACTATTTGACTCTGTATGAAAAACCTCATATACTCCACGAATTGGTATCAAATTCGGAGGTGAATGGTATGGTAGTCGATTTACAATTAACAAAGCTCTATGAGCTGGCTGTTGGTGGCTGGGATCAGCTAAAGTCAATGGATAAATCCGAAAATAACTTCGCATCAGCAGTGATATCTGGAACAGTCGAAGGCATCCAAAACGAGACGATAACCTCACCACAACCTAATCTTTATCGATTGAAGTTTCATTTTCAGAACAATGCTCGGATTGAACAAATATTCGAATTGATTGAGATTTTAGGTCGACGCGGCCACAACGGGCAGCCAAATATTGGTCATGCAACAGCTGAAACAATAGGCAGGTTCCTTTCCTTCATAGCAAAAGACGAATATTTTGATCAGACTAGAACCGAGATCCAAAATATACAGAAATCTCTCCAAGACATTCTTGATGGCTCAGTAACCGAGTCACAGGTCTGCATTGTCTCAGAGTTACCGTCAATCGAACCTAACGCATATATTTGGGGCAGAATATACAAACTTGCTGCAGCCGGAGTTATCGCGGAAAACAATGACCTATCAAGAATGCCTGGACTTAACACCTCAGCCAACTCCAGCAGTATAGGCAGATAAATCCTTTGGCAAAATTAGGACAGCCCTGTTATGTGGCCCCAAAACAGGGTCGCTCCCAACTCCATCTTGTGTATCCTCGATGAAAATACGCTCTACACCCTCAATTTTGAGATCGAGAAATTCATGTGAGCACAGGATAATTGGGGCATTGGGTGTATCAAGATAGGCTTTGATTCGGGCGATGCCAGCTTCATCGAGCAACTGTTGACCTTCCTCATTCTTTTCCGGAATTTCAGCCACTGAATAAAATTTGAACCCGTTTTTGTCCAACATGGAATAAACTTCCTCCGTGTTAGCGTATTCCAACAGGTTGAGTGCAGTATCTCTGATTTTCCCATATACAGTAAAATCAAAATATCCGCTTTCATGGTTATCCAACGAACCTACCATGCTGCCAGCTCCTCTTAGCCATATCACACAGGAAAATCTTGTCCCCTTATTGACCGGCATTCCGGATTTACTTATAGCCCTAAGAGCTCCGCTCAAATTTTCTGCAATTCCAAGAGCTGCGAAAACTGCAGCTTCAATGCTTGCAGACTGAGAAAAGATTTCGGCCACCTCAATACCTTTTGCGTGGTAAATATTGTAAATGCCGCTCACGTTTTCGACATCCATCGAGTCGAAGACCCCCCCTTTGATGATTAATCTTCTGGATTCGCGATGATACTGTTTCAGCAAGTCCGTCACAATCTCATTTTGAGCTGCCTCAGCAGCTGAAGAGATGAGGTGGTTTAGCCCCGAAATTTTTCCCTTGAAGACAATTGTAGACTCAATCTCCCTTGCCTTTAGGAGATCACCATAGTTCCTCCGTTCATCCACCATTAAACCAGCTCGTTCAGCTCCAAAGTGGAAATCAAGAATTTTTTTGGCGAAAACCTCTTGGAAAGGTCTGTCGTTGTCACGGATTTTCTCGATTAGCCGTCCAGCCGAATTGGCAAGCTCAAAGATCAACCAAAACTCTTCCTGCAATATCGTTGAATAAAATCGCTTGAGCTTAACCCACAGAACCCCATAAACGACCCTTCTGTTCGAATCTGTTACGGGGACACCGAAATCGCATAGCACTTTAGGATCGGAGTCCAAACTGTCACCGACTTGATCACTAAGCTTCAAAGGTAGGGCATCGTCACTCACTGCGAGCCGAAAAACCAGCCTTTTCTGGTCCGAAATATCAGCGACGTGACACTGATATTCAATCTTGCCGTTATCTCCATAATGGCAATCAGCCAAAAGAACAGGCTTCTTCGAAAGCTCAATCCAACGCGAAAAACCACCGTCGTCTCTAACATTGCCGCGAATTATTCCATCAGACGTAAAAAGTTTGTTCTTATCAGCGTCCCATACTGAGGCGACAGTACCAAAAAATTTTGCAGTCTTTTGCAATTTTTCTAAGACGGACTCGTCGCTATCTGCGTCCATCAATGAAAAGAAAAAGCTGTGAAGGATACCGGTATCGCTCCAGGTAATATATTCCCGCATGAAGACGGCGATTACCTTCGTGACATAGTAAATTGGTGCAATTAATCGCTCAAAATGATCATTATCGGCACTCTCCAGATTGAGAACACCCAAAACTTTGTCACCGAGCATCAACGGAATGGCCAGCTCAGACTTCATCCCCTCACAACACGGCAGATATTTTGGCATTACTCTTGGATCCCCCGCCCCGCCGTTCACCAACCTCTCTTGGTAATTTGCAATTTCAGATATGTAATAGGGCTGTCCCGCGCGTGCAACATACTCCGAAACTCCATCCTGCCGTGACTTAGGGTTCTTCGTACCAACAACACGGTCCAAGCGACCACTGCGGCCCATCATATATATTTGACAGACATCACCCGCACCGAGATGAGCTAAAGAACGAATCTGTTTTTCTAGAGGCTTCCAAATACCTTCTTTCCAGCTTTCGCGATCAGAGACATACTGAGCGCCAAAGTCGTCAACAACTTTGGCGGAAATATTTCTCAGCATCATTGCATCGTCTTCATGAATTGTTGTCTGACTGGCTTCCAATATATAAAGCATGACGTAAGGTTGGAGATTCCGCTGAATGACGTCTTTCAATGCCTCCTGATCGATTTCGCCGACTCTTGCCTCCAAAAAGTTCACGTAGATCACAACAGCAAGGTGCTGCCCGTCATGAATAGAGCATTTAAAACATGCACCAATCTTTTCGCGCGTAACGAAACTTTCACCATATAGATTTCGATTGCTAAAAGTATCTATACTATTGACAGGGCTCAAATATTTGACATCAAGCGGCTTGTTAGGTGGATCAGGAAAGAACTTCATCCGCTTTGTTTGGGTCGAATGAAGGAGTGGCCCTACCACTTGTTCGGGGTGTTCGAATGTCCCCAGCTTCTGGAATAACCAGAAATCCTCGGAAATCCGAGTAGAGAAATGGCAAGTCAAATTATCACCTACTGTCTCGTGGAGTATCTTCTTCAGGTTGGCTAAGAGTAACTCAGCGGAGGATGACGTTTTCATTGTGATTCTAACTTAAGTAAATCGGAGTATTGACGCTTCAGGATATCAAGATAGTGCTGATTCCATCGCTGTTCGAACTCTAAGGGATTGGAAGTGTCAATTTTGTGTGGCCCTTCAGCCAATTGCATTTGGTTTACTTCATTGATTATTGCTACTGAATCACGCCATCTGCAGATCGCCCGCAGTGGTTCTTGATTCGTTCGGTTGCCCCGCATGCGATATCCGTATTCTGACCATACCCCTCCCCCAGAAGCTTTATCGAAGAAGCACCAGAGTGTGCACGTGTTTCTGAAATTTTGATTCGAGACATATATTTGGCAGCCGGAGACGGGTTCATCATCATTTGTTCCATCGATTTCCATTTCGAAAGCTGATAGGAATTTGAACCCAAAAGTACACCCATTGAAGGAAAAACAGCTAGATTGTAAAGTGGCAAGTGGAGTCGAGATTATAGTCTTCAAGTCGTTTAGAACTCCACTAAGGACCGGCAGTAGCTCATTGTTCCATTTAGCTGCTTTGATGTCGAACAACCTACGTCTTTCCTCTTGCGCAGAGAGTGGAAAGTGCAATTCCGAGAAGCAGCTACGTAATATGAGTGTATTGGCGGTTCTCACGAGATTTTTAGCATTGTTTTGATATTCTTGAGGGAAACCGAGTAGAGAGATTGAGTCTCTTATGGCAATACAGTTCTCGGCAAGTGATCCCCGGTTCCCAGGTGCTTTAGACATGAGGCGAATTACGGTCGAAACCAAAATAGGGTCGGTTCCGTTAGGAAAACGTGGTGAATGTTCTCGATGCATTCGCCGAGTCTCTTCGGTAGAA
This sequence comes from uncultured Verrucomicrobiales bacterium, assembly GCA_964351855.1. GTDB lineage: Bacteria > Verrucomicrobiota > Verrucomicrobiia > Verrucomicrobiales > DEV007 > JBCDHN01. The sequence continues at coordinate 31,794 of CAYGQD010000001.1, read as the reverse complement.
CCGCTTACAAAAGGAGGATGTCCAGTTATAAGAAAATATCCGACGCAGCCGATCGAATATAAATCTAGAGCCTCGGAGTTTGGAAACTCGGCATTGTCTACTTCAGGGGCAGCGTATGCATGAGTCATTGCTCCTTTCATCGTATGCTCGGACGTCTCATTTTCGGCGACTCTCGAAATTCCGAAATCAGCCAACTTCCACTTTCCATTGTGCAATAAAATATTTTGGGGCTTGATGTCTCGGTGAATTATGCCGACCGCTAATAGAGTTTTCACCAAACCAAGTAGGATTCCCAGTATTTCGATAGGCGTTGGGGACTTTCCTGCTTTCGGCCCACCATAAAACTCTTCGTGGAGGGTGTGATCCGCCATCTCCATAATTATATAGAGAAGAGTTTCCTTTGTGGAGGTAGCCTCGCCCTCCTGAACGATGCCGATGTCAGCGATAGGAATTATTCCTTCATCTTGACTCTCTTGCAGCTTCGAGACCACCTCAAACTCTCTGTTTGATTCGGAAACGCTGACTCTTTTTGCGCAGTATTTGCGATCTCCATCGATCGACTTTACGCTAAAAATTTTGCCGAACCCGCCTTCGTTGAGCTCTTTGCTTTCGTCAATGTTCCATGTCCTGTTTGTAAGTGTTATGGTTTTCATTAAAAGCACAAAATAGATAGAAGTCAGGAAGGTAATTGTCGAGAAACTTTTGCCTAGTATTTGGGTAATTCAAGTCCTCGAAGACTCGCTGCCAACTGGGTGCGCGCCAACTCACTACGGTGAAAGGTCAAATCGAGATTTTCCTTCTTAGCACTGCTAAGGGGAGATGTCTGACTCAAATCAATCGCCCGTGAGAACCGTAACTAGAATCACGTTTCGGGGCCATACGAGCACGTTCATTTGGGGTAGATGGCGAAAAAAAGCTTTCTCTTAACCGATCCGAAATTGCCGCAGAAGTTCCGCTTGATCAAATTACCTTGGTGCAAAACTACGCAAAGCTGCGAAAAGACAGAGAGCGGACAGATTGATACGGTGCGTGTCGCGGGGAAAAGGTCCGAGGCGCGTCACGCAAAGATACTCGTAAGATCGTGGGGCAATTCGAGTTCGCATTTTCTGGCGCACTGACGATGCAGAAGCCTTCCAGAAATCCGTTTTTATGGCTCGCATTGGGTATCCCTGCCTTTTGGGACGACGTTCTTTGGAGCGCTGGGTGCGACAACAGATAGCCGTCAGTCGACAGCAAAGGGGCGAAGCCGCCGCAGACCGGAGTGACGATGTCTGAGGAGGAACGACGAGGCGAGGAATGATGGGCAAGGCGGGTTGCCACACTTTAGGTGGCAGGGGTGGGAGTTGCTTCGTCCCGACCGCGCGTTTGTCAAAATGAGTCGGAAACACATGAGTCTTCGGCGGGTGGGAGCGACGGGGTTTTGAGTGGCTGTTGTTACCGTAGGTGGACGTTTGGTGGAAGGTTGGGTTGCGGTTGGTCTTCTTGGGTCACAGTTGAGTGACCCAACTTTTCCACGAAATTTCCCCGTAGAACGGCAATTTCTCCGAGTTGGGTGACGCAAGAATCGATTTGGGTGGCTGCGCAGAATCGTTTCGTGAGTTAACGCGACAAAACCAGCGGCTTTTGGTGATGAAAGTTCTCCCCATTTTCGAAATTGCTATACTTCGAGAATCGCCCAAGAATCGACGATGTCGAAAACACTGACGTCTTTGATCAGTTCACGATAGGTCTGGCAGGCGAAGTCCTCGGACTGAAATTCATCGTGACGGGTGTAGAGGTTGTTGTGATTGTGATAATCATTCATGGAATCTTCCTTTTCCGGTTCGAATTGATGATGGGGCAAGCCCCGCAGGCTGAGCTGCGGAGCTTACCGGAGTGAGGCTTACGCGGCCTCGGCTTCCGATTCCTCGGAAAGGTTGAGCGGGAAAGCGAAGCAATATTCGGTCGCTTTGCGAAATAGCTCCGTGGCAATGAGAGCCTGTTCGAGGCTGAAGCTGTATCCGTCATTCCATTTTCCATCCTTGGCTTTGTAGCGTCTGGAAATGTTGATGGAATAGCTCTCGCGGCCGGTTTCGTCGTTGGTATTGAGCCAGATCGTGGCGCTGATGAGACCCGCTCTGTATTCCATGACGGGTTTTGGTTTGTTGTTTGTATTAGACATGATTTGTCTCCTTTTTGATTGGTTTCTCCCGATTGGGATTGGGGTGAAAGCGGCAGGTTCGAAAAAGTTTGGCGTCGAGAGCGCCACCCCTTGAAAAGGGGCTAGCCTGAAGGAGCGGCCTAAATTGCGGAGGGTCCATTTTCCAAGAAATGGAAACCGTCATTTTGGACGGGAGGAAGCTGGCAACCTCGATGGCGAACGCGAATCTGACAGCCTCCCCAACTCCTCATCGAGCGGGAGCAACCCATTTCAAAACGGAGTCTGGCACGGTGGAATCAATCAGGCTCAAACCCGCAACGTTGGAATTGAAGGGATGCAGTTGATTAGCCCGGTATCTGCGATGCCGGCAAGACTGAGACAGTCGTATTCCCAGGCAACCTTTCGAGGTAAGCCAAGGTTGAAACTGAGCGTGCAAGGTCGTTTCGGCCTGCCAGGCAAGACCAGTCGCGGCTTAAGCAGAGTCGGCTGCAAATGTGGGCTACCGCTCAACAATCCGCTGATTGAATCTGATCCAGGAGGATGGCTTGGACGGTGGTTCGGCCTTATCAAGCGCCGAACTCATTCTCGAGGACCGGTTCCTGAGTCGTGATCAGTTCGTTGGCGAGCAATTCGAGACCCGCCAAGGTTCGAGCCTTGCGAAAGGTAATCGGTTTTTCAATGCGCGCCTTGTGGGAGTTACCTGTTTCGGCTTGCAATGCCCAGGCGATCACGGATTGAAGGGCATCGAAGAGTTCGGCGATCCCTGAGTTGAGGGACACAGCAGAATCGATTCTGGATGCCTGAAGCCATCCCGGCTCATGGTTGATGAAATCGATCGGCTCCATTTCGCTTTTCAGAAATGCAGTCGAGCCATGGTTCAGCTCAAGCTGGACGGAAAAAGACGTAAATTGGCTCAAGCTGCTATCCACCCTGTTTCACGGGCTTCCTTAGCATAGGCTGAGAGCGTTTTGGTGGCGGTGAAATGCAGGTCGCGTTCGACCGGCAGCCCAAGTCGGCCACGCAGTTCGGACAGCTCAGAGAGGCTGACAAAGCCCAGCTCGGGATGACCGATTCCGAGGTCGCAGAGACCGAAAAGGATATCGGACGAGGGCTCCAGCTCGGTCAAGAGCCAAGTGGCGGCTCCGTCGGGGGTGAACAGTTTGACAACGGGTTTGAAGTCAAACTCATCTTCCACTTCGAGAAGGGATTCTTGTTTGAGATAGTTCGCGATCAATTGGTCGCGAATGGATTTGGTGAGTTTCATAGCATTCTCCTTGCAGTTGGTTTCTCCCACTCGGGTGGGATTGCGGCTCGAAGAAGCGGCTGGCTGGGTTGCGTCCATGGAGAACCCGGAATCTTGGAGCGGGCCGGAATTGACGCTGAGCCAGGCAGCCGCCAGAACCGCAGAAATCCGACCCGATCCAGAGGAACCGGGAAACGAGAATGACGATCGGAACAGATAGAAACCGACACAAAATGGAGGGAGCCCTCCGAGCATGATTGCTACGGAGAGCGGCACTTTGACATCAGATCGTCTGTCCGGTTGTGGTCGTAGCCGAGAGAGTATTTGCGAACAAAGCCATGCTCTTTGAAATGCTCAAGGAGTTGGCGTAGCAGGTCGGAATCGATCGTTTCTCCGAAGACAACGACATTCTCGGCACTCGGATTACGGAGTGGCTGATAGGTGTCGCGGGACGCAGCCGCCTCTGAATGTAAGGAGATATATTGAGCAAAGGACGCCAGCGCGAAGAACCGGTCTTGGCCGGAAGCCCCGAAGCCATGGTGATGGACTTCGGGCAAGAGAGTGCGTAATGCCTTGTCGTCCCACTGTTCAAAGATCCGGCTTTCCGGTGCCATAATTTCCCGGTCGAGACCGGCGTAAATGATGGCATCAAGCGCAGCGACGTGGGAAGGGTCAGTCAGGATGAGGTTCGGATAAGTCGCATGGACAAAACCTGGTTTCAAATCACGCACCCTTCCGACCCAAGAACGGCGAGGCGGTTCCGCCAAAGGAAGAGTGCGCATGTCGAAAATATCTGGCCGCAAATCGTCGCCAGAGTGATCGCGGCCATGGGAAACTTGGGAACGATCGATCTGCGCGGGTGTCATCGTGGAAAAGCGAGGCTTCTCGAAGAGAATGGTTGTGCCTTCGAGCGCATTCCAATATCCGAGTTCAACCCGACGATCCCCGGCCAGAAAAATGGCACCGGAGATATCGAGCGGCGGGTAATCGAACCCAGGTTGAGAGAGTCGCCCTTGATGCAAGCCGGGTTCGTAGCCAAACGGGGCAACCGCGAGTTGATCGGCGCGAACGGGAGCGGCGTTTCGTTCGGGAGGAATCCCGGCGGCAGCGTGAGGATGCTCATTGAAGCGGCGTTGAAACTCCACTGAAAAAAGTGACTGCTCGAATTGGAACGCCTCTTCAAATACTTCGTTGGAAGCCATAAAACGCAAGGTGATGTCAGAGCCATCCTCGATGATATCCAGGTCGTAAACGCCTCGGTAACGCAGCAAATCACGGACCTGTTCGAAGGCGAAGGCGTGAATCGTCAGGACCCGATCAAGCGGCAAAGCCGGTTCCTCGGGTTGAGTGCCATTGCGGCGCAACTGGTCGCGCCCCTCCGGGGTGGCTTTCATCTTGGTGGCAGCCGCTTCAATCTCAGCCCACTTTGCTTGAAGCCAGGCGAGATCATTCCATTCTTGCTCGGTGCAGGTAAGAACGGGCCTGCTTCCGAAGGTGACCTTGTGGAAATCGCTCAACGCCTCGTGGCAATCCTCCACCATCCATTCCTCATTATCTCGTGCCATTTCGAATCCCTCCAATTAGATTACAATTTAGCCGAAAGTAGTAAGCTTAGGGAAGACGCTAGAGACAATTTGGTTGCAACGAATATAGGAGAGGACATGAAATGATCCGGAAGACTCTCCCGCCTTCAAGGCGAGAGAGGTCGCAGAAAACGCGAAAAGGCTATCCAGTTGTGGCTAACCAGTCGGTTCAACGAGAATAGTGATGCTGCATGATTTGCTGAATCGTGCCATCCATGATGATGGATTGTCCGGTAGCGCAACGCCCCCACCATGCCCCGTAGCAGTTCCGGAGAACGGGGTGGCCTGCGGAGATCAGCTCATCAGCGAGGAATTCGGAGACACGCCACCATTCGTAGATATCGTGAGGTCGCGCTTCGAAGACGTGTTCCTCGGCCAGTGATAGGAGGTCCTCGAACGGTAGGTCTTGCCAATGGTCTAACTCGATATCGGTTTGATTGGTTAGGAATTCCTCGATCGCAGCGATGGATTCATCGAAATAGTTTTCGATCTGATCGATTGAAAAAGTATCGATCCAGACAAGTTGATCAGCTAAGAGATCTGAGATCAGCATCGAATCACAGCAATGCATGTCTTGTTTGATGATGCGCTGAGCGGCTTCGTGGATTTCACGGGGAAAACCGTAGATGAGATCATTCGTCATGGTTGCCTCCCTGAGTTTCAGGATGGATGAACTCGATGGTCAGTTCTTCGGGTGCGTCCATGGCATCTTCGCTGGAAATCCAAGCGCGTTCGATGGTTTGTTTCATGATGATTCTCCTTGTTGGTTCGTTTCTCCCGTGGGATTGAGGGGAACAAACCGGGCGCATCGCGGAGAGCGTTCGCGTTTCTGCAAGGGCCAACTACGTTGGCACGGCTCGACCCTTGCAGAACTCCGTGCGTCTGGTGCGCTCCCGAATCCTTTCTCTGCGGGACGAACCTGAATTGGTAGGAAACACAAGAAACAAAAGGTCGCGGTGTCGATGCCAAGGATGGTTGACTACAACCGAAACATGAGCTGATCACCGTCCGTTTCGAAGGTAACGTCGTGTGTGGGAGGAGATTCTTGGCGCTGCTGTTCCTTTTCAACGAAGGACAGAGCGTTGTTCATGGTAGTAACCATGTGCTCCGTGGAGCGGCGCTGATCTTCTCCAACCCGAGCCCAGTGGAGATTGTTCCAACCGGCATTGGTTTCGAGAGTGAGCGTGTTTCCCCAAACAACCTGGGCAGGAATGCCCCAAAGGGTGGTATTGATGTAGGCCATGTCAGCGGCGATCGGATTGACATCGACGAGTGTGGCGCGAATCAAATCGATGTGACTGGGTTGGTCGGGAGTCTTGGGAGCAAAAAGCTTGGCAAAGGATAGAACCAGACCTCCGCTTCCGCAGCACGGATCGCTTACGGTAATCGGTTTGCCTTTCGCGATAATATCCTTCGGATCAACCGTGATACGGGCCATGACTTCAGCCAGTGCTTGCGGGGTGTAGAATTCTCCTCGGGCAGCTACGGTGCTTTTTGCTGCAATTTCGGTGTAGAAGGGGCCGAGACAGTCTTCAAAAGGCTTCTGCTGCATTTCATCGACGAGTAGCGCCATGGTTCGGGCAAACTTGTTCAACTCATCGAGTGAATAGCACTTTGCGACTTCCTGATACTCTTCTTCCCGCTGACCTGCGGCATAACAGCAAGCGACCATTCGGCAAAAATCGCCGAAGACGGTCACCAGAGAGCCTTTGGTTCGGGCGATTTCCTCAAGGGTGTGTCGATAGTTGTCATCATGTTCTGAAATAGGATCCTCACTGAATTGGTTAGTGTGAGTGATCGATATTAACGACTCTTACTGAGATAGGGAAGCTTCACGCGATGCTGCAAGCTACTCCGTCGCAGTGGCACGATTCCTCTATTGCATTCAGACCAAGTCGGTCAGTCAAGCGACCCGCCAGGGTGTGGCTGTCGGGAGGAATGGCGCACGGAAACCACGTTCACGACTTCATCATCAACGTAGAAGATGATGCGGTAATTGCCGTGGACGAGCTGCCGCAGGTCGCGTTTGTGATGGGGCCTCTCTCGAGCATGTGGTAACGCGAGAGGAAATTGCTCAAGCGTTTGAAGCTTCTGCAACATGATCGTGAGCCATCGGTCTGCATTCTCTGGAGAATCAGCCGCGATGTAATCGACAATGGCAGCCAAATCTGCTTTGGCCTGTGGCTGAACGAGAACCTGAAAAGTCACTTTTGCTGTCCGAACGGATGCTTCGCATGAAGATCACGGCGAAGGTCATCCATCGCTTCGGCGAGGGGTTGCCCCTCTCCGTTTTCAGCTTGCTGGATTCCGAGCGCGATGCTGGTATTGTCCGCATCGAGCTGAGCTTGTTCGGAAACAAGCTGCGCGATGTAGTCGGGGGCGGAAGCGAGCCCGTGTTCCCTTGCTTGATGCTGGGCGAACTGCTCCAATTCGGGTGATAAATTAACTTCCATTCTGGAAATTTTAACAGAAGTCGCTTCAAAAATCAATAGCAGCGTTTTGGCCTTTTGGCCTCAGCATCTGCACTTCCCCTCGTGATTGCGTTCATGAACTTGAGCATGTGACGGCATTGCTCATCGTCGAGGTCTAGGCGTTGCTCCTTCACATCATGGATGTCGCCACATGGCAACAGTGCCATGAGCACATGCAACTGAGTTGAATTCGTTCAAATCAACTAAGCAAACGATTGGTGAGAATGAGTTCGTTGTGATTCAAGATAAGGGCATGAGAAACATCATGATCACCCCGCTTGGAGTTACAGGATTAGATGCAGCGTCCCCGAGCGAATAGCCTGATTCCTCAGCAAGATGTTTCCAGTAGATCGAGCCTTTTTACGATTCCAGCGACAAACGGAGGGGCAATTGATTCGGTAATCTCGAACCCACGCTTCTTGTAGAAACCAGAAAGTGCTGAATTCGAATCCAAATCGGCCTTGCATAGATTGCCGCGCAGACTCGATAGCCGCCTTTCAATGGCAAATTGCTCCGCCTCTTTGAGTCGGAGAGTCCCAAATCCTCTGTTTCTGTAGTCTGCGACCACCACGAGGTCACTGAGAAGCAGGTAGCCTTCATCGTCATGAATTACTCCGGTCAATTTTGCTCGCTGCCCGATGGTGGCGATCAACAGACAACCGACTTGTTCGGAACAAACAGGTTCCTTGCTCCCATTGCTTGAAAAAATCATCTTGGTCGATGCTGCAATTTGGAGGGAGCAAGGCACAGAGTAAGATCCGCACCTTGCTCCCAATGGTCAAGTTAGGAGCACTTTCCTGGAATTGGCTTCGGCTTTGATCGCCGATGCGGTTTCACGGGGACGGTCTTTGGACCGGGCTTCTTCGTACTACGTTGTGGACGGCAAGGTGCCTTTGTTGTTTTAGCCATTTGTATGGTTATTCTTTCACGTTGTTTGCCCCGGTGCCTTGCGGCTTGACTCCGATCCCGATTTAGGTGAATTCTCCGTTCTAGCGAAAATTACCTTCGGGTGGAGTTCCCAATTAGGGGGCGATACCCTTGGGAAATTGGGAGCCGAATTCAGTTGCTGCTGAATTCGGCTCTTTTTATGGAGAGTGGGAGATGACGAGGTTCGAATTTCGAGATTCATTGGAACGTTTCATGAATTCAATTTTTATTAGCAATCAATACTTGTTAGTTAATTTTTGGTCGGATGTTCTCAAATTTGCCACACAGACCCTTCTCCGTATGTAGTGCCCTGGCAAGATGATAATTGAGTTTTTTGTCCACATATTGTGTTTTTCCGAAATTTCGGAAGTTCAAAGCTGGCAGAAGGCCACGCAACCGTATTGCAATTTCCAATAATTAAGACGCATTAATGTTTAATTGAACCAAGCAATTAGGACATCGATCTCGGGTGAGACATCGCGCATTGATGACATCTGGTCCTCCTTCTTATTGCTGCCTCCCGACTGGATGGTGGGCTGAAAGCCGAAGTATTTTGCACAGAGCTAGCAAAAAGCCTGTCTAAGCCGCCGAGCTGCGGCACGTGGTCACAGCGATGCGATGCACAAACCGCAAAAAGCCCCGCCGGGATATCAAGGAGGAATCCAACGATATTAAGCACCAGCTCGCACCGGAGACGAACCAACGGCTGCTTGATGATTGGAAAGGGCTAACGATCCATCATCTTGTTCCCGGGCAAATCCGAAGCTCGGGTTGCCCCATCCTTAGCGGCTGGAGGCGGATCGATGCGTCCCATTTACCCTGCTGAAAACACGATCCTAACATTCATTCAATGGGTGGCATCGAAGAGGAGGCGTTGGTTCGGAGAATGGGGTATGACGCGCGGTTTGGGATGAGGTGGGACGGGGTGAGCCTTCAAATCCCTGGGCGGGAGCCAGCTCATTTCGGGCCCCAAAGCCCCCTCCCCGCCAATCCGAAATCTCGATACGTTCAAGGATGCGGATGATAGTTCTCCGTTGAATGAAGCAGACAACAGCTCGCCTAAACTTCTGCTTGGTGATAGGTTTTTAAGAATGATCAGGGTAGTGAGCCATAGCAGCGGGGCGGCCGCGAAAAGTTACTACGGGAAGGGCTTGAATCGGGAAGACTACTACTCGGAAGGCCAGGAAGTAATTGGGAAATGGTTTGGTCGAGGAGCAGAAGCCTTGGGGCTGAAAGGTTCGGTCAACAAAAAGAGCTTTGAGCGACTCTGTGACAACCTTCACCCTGAGACTGGCGACCAGCTAACACCGCGCAATGACAAGAACCGAATCGTCGGGTTCGACATCAATTTCCACGCACCGAAAAGTTTGAGCGTGGTTCAGGCGATGACTCAAGACCCGCGATTGACAGAAGCTTTTCGCACATCGGTAGCGGAAACGATGGCAGAGATCGAGAACCAAACGGCCACCCGAGTTCGGATTGAAGGAGCGTATGCAGATCGCCCAACTGGCAATCTGTGCTGGGCGGAATTTGTTCACTTCACGGCCCGGCCGGTTGGCGGAGAACCTGATCCGCACCTCCACGTTCATGCCTTTGTCTTTAACGCGACTCATGACGAAATCGAGCAACGCTGGAAAGCCGCCAAAATTCGCGATGCCAGACAAGATATGCCGATGCACCAAGCGGCATTCCACGCTCGGTTGGCAAAGCGCGTCTCCGAGCTCGGATACGCGGTGAAGCGGACCCAAAACAACTGGGAGGTCATTGGGATTTCAGCAGAGATCATCGATCAATTCTCACGACGTACCCAGGTCGTCGAAGCCGAGGCGGAACGACGCGGGTTAACGGATGATCGGGACAAAGATGGGTTGGGGGCGATGACTCGTGAAGGGAAACGCAAAGGATTAACGCGTCGGGAGCTAGAACAACGGTGGCGGGCTCGAATCAGTAGCCCTGAACAGAACGCAATCGAGAACCTCGCCTTCAGCCGAACCGGGGTTCCGGTCACGCCACACGAAGCGGTCGATCATGCCCTCGAGAAGCAATTTGCTCGTGATGCGGTGACAAGAGTCAATCGAGTCTTCGCGGAAGCGATGCGGTATGGAGTTGGAACAGTGACTCCGGCACAGATCGGTCAGGAGATGGCTTCCCGCGAGCTGTTGGTGAAGCGAATCGGCCAGGAAACGCTCTGCACAACTGCGGAGGTATTGACAGAAGAAATCGCTCTGGTTGCGACCGTCCGAGAAGGCAAAGGTCGATGCAGTCGGATGATGCCGGTGAACTACCAGCTCCAGCGAACCTTTCTGAGTGAGGAACAGCAATTCGCGGTCCATTCTCTTCTCAGCTCGAATGATCGGATCATGGCGATGCGAGGAGGGGCTGGAACGGGAAAAACCACGGCGATGCAGGAAGTGGTCGAAGCGATCAAGCTAGGAGGCAGAGACGTCTTTGCCTTTGCGCCCTCCGCGAGCGCCTCGCGAGAGACCCTTCGCGAAGCGGGATTCAAAGACGCCAACACGGTGGCTCATCTCCTAAGCAATGAGAAACTCCAGCAGCAGGTGCGAGGGCACGTCATCTGGATTGATGAGGCCGGCCTGTTGGGAACCCGCGATATGTGGCGGGTCATGGAAGCCGTCGGTCCGGACACCCGAATTATTCTGACTGGGGATACCAGGCAACATGCACCGGTTTCACGGGGCGATCCTTTTCGGGTGATGCAGGAATTTGCCGGATTAAAGCCGGTCGAGATTACCGAGATCCGACGACAGAAACCGGAGGAATACAGGGATGCGGTGAACGACCTCGCACAAGGAAAGGTTGGAAGCGGATTTGCGCGGCTCGACCGGCTGGGAGCGATTCGGGAAATCGTTGACCGAGAAGAACGCTACGCGGAACTGGCCAAGCACTACCTTCAGTTGAGCGGGAGAAAGCAATCGCCATTGGTAGTCTCACCGACCCGGCAGGAAGGAAAAGAGGTGACGCAGGCGATCCGAAGAGCATTGCTCGATTCAGGGCGACTCGGCAAGGACGAGCGAGCCATGGTTCGCTATCACAATCTTCATTGGGAACCTACCCAACGCCGCGAGTCGGAGAACTACGCGGTCGGGATGATGATTCAGTATCATCAAAACGGAAAAGGCACGGTTCGGGGGGAACAATTCACGGTTAGCGGGATGAGTGAACGCGGTGAGGTTATCGTGACGGGGTTGGGCAAAGAGGATCCTCAGGCATTGAATCTAGCCGAAGCAGAACGCTTTCAGGTGTTCGAGCAGCGGTCGATCGGACTACGACAAGGTGATCGATTGCGAATCACCCGAAACGGAACCACCGTGGATGGGAGACGGTTGAGCAATGGCCAGATCCGGACCGTGAAAGGCTTCACAAAAAACGGGGATGTGGAACTGACGACCGGAGGAGTGATCGCAAACTCGAACGGACATTTTGACTATGGCTACTGCCAGACCTCGCATTCGGCGCAGAGCAAAAGTGTGCGCGACGTGCTGGTCGCACAAACTACAGAAACTTCAGGTGCAAGTAGCCTGGAACAGTTTTATGTTTCCGTTAGCCGTGGCCAGGAACGCATTCAAATCTACACCGACGACAAGCAAGCTCTCAAAGAAGCGGTTGGGGTGAGTTCCGCGAGACCATCCGGCCTCGCTCTCGCCAACTTTTCATCATCTGAAATCGACGAATTCATGCAGCAAGAACTCAATCGAACAGGCTGGCGCAAAGCATTGCAGGAGCATCGCGCCAAAGCGGAAATGGGCAAGCAGGTGGAAAAGCTCCTGCAAGATCGCAGGCGCACGGGCCAGCATAAATCTCCGGATATGAGCTGGAATCTATACCTGGAAAAACGACGCGGGTTAGGAGGATCGGCGGAAAGACAGCGCGGGCTGTCGGGCCCGAACTTGGGCAAAGAGAAAACAAAGAATCTCAAGCCAGGACATTCGCTCCTGAAAACCACCGAACACCGGACGAAGAGTGATACGCCAGCCGAGAAAAAGCCCCCCCTCACCCCACAATACGAAAAGAAAGAGGCGCCGAAACCGAAAGCAACCGTCCCAACGAAGCGCGAACAGCTGATCGGAAAACTTCTCGGCAGGTCGAACTCGCATATCCGAACTGTGGGGCAGCACAAGCTGCGCTTTAAGAAACGAAAAACCCCGGAAGGGAACCGGGAAAAAGAAGGAGCGCGTTCCAAGAAACCACCAAGCAAGCGCGAAGGGTGGAAGAACAGAATCGCAGAAACGAAGCAGGCGGCGGTCGATGGGTTGAAGAAACCGTTCAACTCAGCCTTGATTCGCAAGATCCGAGGAAGTGATCAATATCGGATCAAGACGATTAAAGGACACAAGATGCGAGTAAAGGCTCGGCAGAAAGAGGCTCCCCAAAAAGAGAAAAAACCCGTAAAACAGAAACCCCAAGTGAAACCCATTAAGAAGCGATGAGCAGCCAGAAAACTATTGATGCGATTCTGAAGGAACGAAAGGGGAACGAATCGGTGGGGAGCGACCTCGCGGACAAGTTTTACTCCGTCATTTCAGGGGAAGGAATTCATGAGAATTTCCTTGAGATCCGTTTCCGGGACGGTCTGCGGACCTGTTTTGCCTATGGTGACTTAACCTGGTTCAACTATGATCCGGACAGTGGGATTCTTGATGCTGAGTTTGGTGGTTTTCTCGTCTCTCTCAAGGGCCGAGGATTAGGCGACAAGCTTTTTCATCATCTCAAATCCAAGCGGATCGCCTGGGTCAAAGAAGCGGACAGTGACTTTCAAGACAGCGATGCGATCGAGACTTGGATATCGGAAATCACGATCACCCCACCGGATGGGTTCGGGAGCGAAGAAGAAGTATCATGAATTGGCGGCAGATTTGGGCAAAATATCCGAAATGGATGGTCGCATTCGCCATCTTCATGGGGAGCACCCTGTTATTTGCGATGTGGTGGCTTGGGAAGAAGCAAACCGAGTCGAGGCTCGCGAACCAACATGAGGAAACCCAACGCGCAGCAGAGGACGCCCAAGCCATCGAGGAGGTCGAAATCGTCCCTGGCGGAGAAACGGTGAGCGATGGAGACAATCTCAAGACGCTCTCCCTTGAAAACGCCTTCCTCAACGGAGAGAGAATTTATCACCTCGTCGATGGGGACCTGAAAATGGTTGATGGCATCGAATTCGATTTTGGCGGTGACCTTGATCGCAACGCGATGATTGTTTTTTTCGAGGACAAATTCATGGTCAGCCGCCAATTTCGCTACTGGTCATACCACAAAAACGGCCGGATGATCGGTCGGCTCCAGCTACCAGGAGGAGACGAGTTTTTTGGGTATGTTACCGACACCTTGAAGGAAGCGATCTACGTGAAGGAAGGTGACATCTGGAGAGCAGAAATTGACTGGGCGGGACCGACTCTGATCGATGAGCGGCCGGTGACTCGGGTAGGATACTTCCCGAATCGGAGCTTCAGCAGTGGCTTGGTAGCCGCGACCTCAGAAGCTCTCCTCTTTCGCGATCTGCAGACGGGGATGATTTGGGTAGATTTACGAAGCGGAGAAATTGAATCCGGTAGTCTCCCGGTGGATCGCAGCACCTCACCTGATGGGCGGCTGGTCGTCGGAGACGTTCCAACTCGGCCGGCCAAACTGATTGTGTTTGACGTGGACACCAAGAGTTTCCAGGAATGGACGCTTCCAATGCGAGTGAACTCCGGCGGAGTAGTTTGGCTTGATCAAGGGCGCAGTCTCTATGCGATTGGGCCCGAAATCTATCGATATGATCACGCAACCTCGACCTTCGAGGGTCTCTTTCGCAATGACGATGTGACGCGTGGCATTGATTTACTGGGTAGTTCGTATGGACACCAGTATACGATCATTCGGAGGTCTCAATTCGGCCTAACGGCCATTGAAATTGACAGTGGAAAGGTGGAGGACTTGCCAGAATTTCCGATTACCGGGATGGAATGGCTAAGCGAGGATGCGGTGTTGCTCGTAAGCGACGTGCCGGACACCGCCTATCGAGGGAGTTGGTTTTACCGGATCGGCTCAGGGCAGGAGGCAGAGCGAATCCTCGAGCAACCACTCTACCCAAGATCCCGTCAGTCCGAGCAATACCCAAGACACTATTTTCCGAACCAGAAGATGAATCTGCTCAAAACTTCATCCTCCTGGATCTGGATTGACACCGAAACGGGGTGGGTGAGACCGACTACGGCTGACATTCTTGACTTGAAACCGATTCTCATGCCGTGACCGAAAAACGACTGACCTATACCCCCTTGGAATTCGCCAAGCTCTTCAACAAATCGCAGAGTTGGGCGTATCGCCAGTTGTATGCGGGACGGATCGCAGGCATCACGGAGTATGGTCGTGTCATGATTGCCGCAAGCGAGGTCGACAAAATCCTGAACGCCTCGGGCCGCTACCTTGGAGCGCAAACAAAATCTCCGGCAGAGGCAAAAGCCAAAGCCGCGCTGAAGATCGCGAAAGAGAAGCGAGAAAGCACCGACTTCAAGAGTTGGGTCGAACGGCGCCGAAGCAAGTATCAGGAACCATCGAGAACGAGGATCTCTGGAAGAAACTGGAGTCAGAGCCGAAAAAACTCCGGTAACCACTAACCAGCTCCTTCTTCCTGTTGGTTCAAAATCGCATCTCGAATCGCTTTCTGGCTAGCGTCGGCACTGCCATCGCGACGAGCGTAACTTGAAGTTCTTCACCGACGAGCGCGGCGACCCGATAAGCAGCTACGAAGGCGAGAGAGGTTCTCAATCCGAATCAGGCTCGTTGGTAAGCTTTCTTCTCGTTCTTAACGTAGAGAAGATCCGATCACCCGAATCTGACTAGACTCCGGTTCGATGTCACCTTGTTGTAGCTGGATGACTTGCTGAATTAGGCGCAGGCAGTCGAGAGAACGCCCTCCACCATTTTTGGGGATTCCGAAATGGCGCCCACGAAATGCCACGGTAAGCTCTGAACCAGTCCTTTCCCCGGGGACTCTCGCCAGCACGAACAATGGCTGCTCCCCTCTTTTCGAACTATGGACCACTGGTCCAGTTTTGTTCGCGAGCGACAACCTTGCCAACTCGCCGAGGTAATACATCATACCCTCTGGAGATCGAAATACGATCTTAGGTTGATAGCCACCTCTTTCGTTCCCGACTTGAACCACACTTTCCTCTACCGCAGGCTTTGTTACCTGGAGTTTGTCACCGCGTTGAATCACTACGTATTCCCCAGGAAAGGCTGCCACAAAATGCTTGGCCTCTTCGGGCGTAAGGAGAAATTGCTTTTCTTGTTCCCCTGCTTCTTCACTTGGCTGCCTTACGACACTTACCCTACCAAGGCTAACGGCTTGACTAATGTCCCGGGAAAAGATCTCAAAAAGAACATTGCCCGGCTGGTTTTCTAGAATCACGGGATCCGATAATGTGCTTCCGGGGTCATGAATCCCCTCACGACCCAATTCCTCCTTGTCTTGATCCGTCAGCAAGCTAACAAACAAGTCCCTCGGTGCTTCAAGTCTTTCGATCATGACCATCGCAAGCAAGACAGGCGACCAGCCCTGATCAACAAAATGGCCAACGGTTGATGCGGTGACTGGAGTCTGAAAGCCTGTGAGAAATTCCTTTTTCATATCCAAGACGCCAACACTCAAATAGGGTTCCGCGCCTGACGTCGTAGAGAGAGTGCCTGAGTAGTTTCCGCTACTCATAGGGCCAAATGGAAAGGCAAAATCGGCACCAACCGTTCGGCTTGTTGTTACGTTGGAATTGTCGATCCCAGTAATCGTCATGCTGTGCCCTTGTGAAGCTCTGACAATGTTCAAAAGCATCGTTTCAGAACGGTGCTGATGCACAACGCGGTTCAGTGCCATTGACTGAACGTGAAGCTCAGGAGCTGAGCAGCCAACCAGGAAAACGGTCAGAGCTAGCAAAAAACCAAATCTCATCCCCATTCGCATAGAATTCATCGGATCAAGATAGCCAACAATTTTGTGTTGTCCATCCTAACATGCCCACAAAATTGATCGATCTACCGCTTCATGTTCCGAATCGGAAATTCAAACAGATTCACCGATAGGTGAGATCACCGATTGAGTTTCGAATAAGACAGCCTTTCGCGTCGAAGTCTAGACTTCTTTTTAGATGCGTGAGCTTGTGATGTCCACCTTAGCCTTTTGAGAGTTCAGGATTGCGCGGCTATTTGGTGTTTTCACTTGTATCCTTTCGCCACGCAGCATTTGCCCATATTGCCTTCAATTTCTCGAACTGATCGATTTCTAATGCTCCTAGTTTCTCATAAATTTCCTGTCTTTGCTGATCATCTTTGATATCTCCGGGGTGACCCAAGGTATCCTCAGTACTCTCGGTCTCAATTCCATCATCTCGACCTTGAATCCCCATTCTACTACGTTGTTGCTGGCTTCTTCCTGCTCCTGTGATGGCGTCACTCCAATCATAAATTCGCTTCTTCTCTGCCTCGCTCAGCTTCCAGCTCAATGATGCACGCTCAATATTGGTAAACCGGAAACATTGAATTACTGTCCTTCGACCGTCTTCAGGTTCCCCGTAAACTTCCAAGAATCCCTCTAAGGCCTCATCATTTCGAAACCCGTTCGCTCGAGAACGCTTCATTAAGCCGTTCAGTGGATACTTGATTTCATGTAAAAGATGATCCAGTGCCTCCCCCACGAAAGTTGGCTCCCGTTCCTTTTCTCCCCGAGGCCCAAATCTAGGATAGGCATCAAGCTCAATCACAATCACGTGGCGAGGTGCATTTGGATTATTCTCACGAATCGCTGGCAGCCAATACTCTCTTAGCCACTCCAGGGCAACACTGGCACCATGCACATCATAATAGCCGGCATCCACAAAATGAATGGGCTTCGGCGCAACATTGAACGATGCAGGGGGAGAAATCAGAGGAAACGTAGCGTTGAGGCGCAGAAACCTTCGAAGCGGGATCTCCTCATAACACTGGTCCGACAAGAGTTGCCGGCCATCCAAAGAAGGGTGTGTGGCGGGAGCCCATGACCCATTGTCGATACCCCGTACTGCCTGACAGAGGCGAGAAATCTCTAAGTTACTAAACAAGACACGCCTTCCATCATCACTTAGCGCTGGACTCACAATTAGAGAAGGAATTTTCCCACCAGCTTCCAGCGGAAGAAGATCTTTAAAGCTAAAGTCTACGTAACTGGTCAGACCACCAGTCGGCAACTTATCCCGAAATTCGATTTCCGTTCGCATATCCTCAGTCACAGAGCGATAGACTACGCGGGGTGGCTGATAGAGCCGTTTCCACTGCTCTTCAAGGATTAGCCCCCTATCCTTCCAGTTGCCAAAATGCACGAGAAGGCCTAGTGGCCCCCAATCCCGAAACATCATCGAGTGGACCACTTCTGAAAGCTGATCATCGCTTGATTTGCTACACAGCCGCTGCTCCAATTCAGCTAAAAACCAAAAATCGAATTCTGCATTTCCTGACTGCTTGGCCTCCCTAGCCAATTCAGACAAAACCTCTTGATGTCTCCGAGTGCAGTGGCCAAAGACGACCGGTTTTTTGCGATTGCTTAGTAGTTCCTTGACCCCTTTGACATCGAGTTTGGAATCGCCTTCCCTTGATCTGGAAATATAGGGATGCACCGGAACGTAGTAGTCGGAAATGCTCGCCAATAATCCAACCCAGGCAGAAGCACCTACCATTCCGCCTGATGCTCCCGTAATCAAGCGAACATGATCGGAGAAGGGCTCTTGGTAATGATTAAGGACCGTCAACTTCGAATTGATTTTCGTTAGCATTCTGGTAGCCCACAATTCTGCTGTAATCCCTCCGCCACTAACACAGACGATTACCATTGGCTTGTCGGGCTGCCACCATTGCGCGTCCTCGCCCAGCCCCCGATGGTTTCGGTAAAGGGTTGGAGAAATATCGGACGCAAGTGAGTCACCCAAACGCTCTGCGTCAGGCGAGAAATCCGGCCGGTGATCAAATGTTGGGGATTCGAGTCGATGGAATTCCTGAACTCGGACTTCACTATTTGCCCTATCTCCAACCGTTTCTCGAACGTGAAACCCTTCAACTGGGTATCGAACATTCGGGGAAAAAATCACCCCAATACCAAAAGAGAAAAGAATTAGAGCTCCTCCAAAAAGTCGAAACCTTCGCAAGAGGAAAATTGCAATTACATACAAAGCAACGACTCCCCCAAAGAAGGCGCAAATCGCAGGCACTGCAGCGACTTCGCTCGTCCAGGGCAGCAGTGGCGCAGCCGCAAAGCACAAGTAGAATGAAAAGAACCAAAGAAGCGCCCAAAGTGAGTGAAACAGTAGCGCCAAATTTGGGAGGTCATTTTCATTTTGATCAGTCTTTTCTTCGGAATTCGCCTCTTCATCTTCTTTAGAGGGCTCCAATCTGAGCAAAAATCGGGTTGCCAGATCGAATTTTCGGTCAATCCACCGAAAGACTCTCAGCCCTCTCTCATAAACAGATTCCGTATTCGAAAACACCCAACCAAGTAGCTTCTCACGCTGGCGTAGTAGCGCAATTTGAAACCGACTAATCCCAACAATAACCACGCACCCCAACACGATACCGCCAAAAAGTGGAACACCTTTCCAGCCATCTTGAACCGGATGGAACACATTGCTTTTATCGGTTTCTTGGTCACCGAACGGCAGACCAAGAGCAAAACTCAGCGCGAACGAAATGAATCCAATTGTTAGTGCTGCGAAAAACAATCGACGAACCAAATACGCCTGAAATTCCAACATATCCAGAAAGGACTGATTGGGGTGCCTTTTGGAGGAGTGAAAGTCATTGTAGAGTGAGTTTGACCAATGAGGGTAACCTTCAGATACATCCTGAGTTCCTGTAGAGAGCCTATCCGCCAATTCGATTCGTTGATAGATCCAAAGAGAGTAATCAACGACTACAAAAGCAACCGTTGCAAATCCGAGAAGAAGTGAGGATGAGAAACCTGCCAGGAAAGCATGCCAATTATTGTCTGACCAAAAAAGCAGCGGTATTCCGAACCTATCCACAAAATACCACCAAACGATGGCCCAATGAATGAACAGGACGGGCAACCAAATTCCCAGATGGCCGAATAGGCGGCTGATGACTGAGCCTGTCGCCCAAAACGCAGGCTTCCGAATGACCAAATTTAGCTCTTCGAGCCTATCTTTGAAAAATGCCTTTGGATCGAGTCTCCGTAAAACGCCTCGCCAATCGCTACAACACTTCAAATTCATCCTAAAAACGATTTCCCTGCGCTACTCAAAATTTCGGTTTGCTCTAACACCCCTGTAGACGAAGCCTCGGATTTGCGAATTTGTCTAGAATAAAAATTGCAAAATCAGCTGATCGAACATTTCGGCTTTGATGATGACGGATCTTTGAGTTCAGATTGGCGCTCAATAACTTTGTTAGAACCTGGGGCCGCTATCCAGCAGCAAATTGATGGATTGTGAAGGGTCCCCTTTAGCTCTTCACTCAACTCCAAGCAGAGAGTTGCTCCGGTAGGTACAGCCTGACAAATTCCTCTGATTACTTGCTGGACTCGAACAATCAAGCGCTACCAGAATTCAGTTCATAGCTTCTACCCTCAGTCTTCGAGATCCATTTCTAAAAGCTCAATCTCAGCTTGAAGTAGCTTGATCTTTTTCTCGATCAACGATCGTTTCTTAGCCCGATTCAAACCATCCACTGTGCTAACCCGAGTGCTGGGCAAGGTTGACGCTAAAGCTTCAACTCCTCTAGCAAGGTCACGCTCCTCAGCCAGTAAATTTTTGGCGGTGAACGGATGAAATACCTCCCTATGAAAGGGCGCACCGGCTCCCGCTGGTAGGTTAGAGAAAACCGCCCTGACAGGGCGGTGATCACTGGTCCTTTCATCATCCGGAAAATCTCCATCAACGGCGATAATCCGCGACTCCACATCCCAGTCTTTGGCACCATTGGCTGTATAGATGAAGTCAAGAATTGAGTCTGGAAAATCATCCTTACGATCTTCGTTTCGGTCAGACCAATTTGTATCGACAAAATCTGCCAAGAAATGAACATTTTTTGTGGGGCCTTCCCCTGAGGTGACAATCTTGGAAGACGGAATGATCCACTTCCAAATAAAATCGCCACCATCCCTTGCCTCTCTACGCATAAAGGTAGCCATCGAGCGATTGCCCGTCAGCTGATTGAAATCAAAGTCAAAATTGTAATCCCCCACCGCGATGATGGGCAAATCTTGATCACGAGCCCACTCTCGCAGCAGTCTGGCTTGAAGCCTTCTCTTCTCACCGTTTCCGCGCGCGAGATGATTCACCATGAAGATGAGTTCAAGGTGACTGTTCTGTTTGTCTTGCAGCTCAACGAACAATGGCCGCCTAAGATTTCCAGAGGGGAAGTCAATTCCATCATGCCGTGTGAGTTCTTCCGAAAAATTTGATTCATTGAATGAAAATCGCTCCTTTCGAAACAAGATCATCATACGATCACTCCCTCCGCTGGCAGAGATCACTGCCTCGTAGGTAATTCCATCTGATTCGATAGACGGTAAGAGGGTTGTTGGGTCACTCGGCAGAACTTCTGTGAGCCCAATCAGATCATAAGGCCCCTCGGGTGAGGATTGAAGTTCTGACAAACGCTCTCCGATAGAGCTAGCACGACTTCCTCCACTCTCCACATTCCATGTCAAGACTCGCAATTCACTCGCCTCAATTGAAATGAGAGAACAAAAAACAATACTAAGCTGAAATCCAACGATGTTAAATACCCGATTCTCCATAGTTCAAAGCTATTCTCAGACCTCTTACAACAGCAAGGCTTTTTTTGTGAAATTGATGATTTGTGAAGTATCTTTCATCAGGGTCGAATATTCGAATCGGCCTAACTATTAAGTATCTTGGAATTCTCACAGGTCACTGTTGCCTACCCAAGTCGATGCCGCACAAAGTCAGAGGATTGGTAGTTTGGAAATCGCTTTCGTCATGGTGTCGAGGCTCCCTTTCAGTTAGTTATGCCGATAACGAAGACTGTGACGCGGGCGTCGTTTCTCCCTTCGCAAGCCATTTAGATCGCTGGCCCCTCCTTCAAAAGTGGAGGCGATCGATCAAGATGCAGCATTCACCTAGATTGAAATCTCAAATCTCCCTCTACAATTTTGGGAGCCAGAAATTGGGATAAGTTGCCGTAGACTGGCTGGAAAAGTGCTGGCAGCCCAATTAATTTATTGACATTTTTCAGGTTTTTTAAAACCTATACTTATGGCAGATCCAAAGAAAAAGGCAGGTTCGTCGCGCAAGAAGAGCGCAAAAAAGAAAGTCGTCTTGAAAAAGTCGAGTTTCCCAACAAGCCGCGATGAAGTCACTCGAGGACGAATGTCAACATTCGGAGGCCCCAATGATCCCGGGGTGAGTCCATCAGAAGGGCTGGCATTGGTTTCCCACTCGAACTTCCATAAATTCGAAGACTACTTCCTCGAAAGACAGCCCACGGGAACAACAGGATTGGCACGCCGTCTCAATCCGGATACGTTCTACCTAGCAGCACGGTGGTCCTATTCAGTTACTCCAAAGTCATGGTTGGCTGGAGTTATGGTAAAGGTCACCAACCCAGAAACGGGGGCAACCGCCTTGGCAAAGCCGGTCGACTGGGGACCAGCGGTCTGGACCAACCGGGTTGTCGACCTTTCACCTGGCCTTGCTGAGCATCTTGGATTGGTAACTGATGATGAATGTGAAATTTCCTATCCTCTGCCTGATGGGGTATCGCTAATCTCCAACGAAGTTAGTGGTAGCGGGAGAGTGACTTATCCTGACAAAGCCCCGCCGGCCCTTCCTGATACTTTAGACTTTCGAGATCGAATGTTTGAGCCGACATTGATTGAAGTGCCGGTCCGCCTTGAATTGGAGACGTACCTAAAGAGCAATCCACCAATCCTCAACCAAGGACAGGAGGGAGCCTGCACGGGGTTTGCACTTGCGACAGTCGTTAATTACCTCCTCAGAACCCGGAGCGGAGCTGCCGATCATACCACGGTGAGTCCTCGGATGCTGTATGAAATGGCACGCCGCCATGACGAGTGGCCTGGAGAGGAATACTCGGGATCAAGTGCTCGTGGCGCAATGAAAGGTTGGCACAAGCATGGCGTCTGTAGTGAAGAGCTTTGGCCCTACTTCATTGGCGAACAACCGAATGAGTTCACCAACGAGCGACTGGGAGACGCACAAGCCAGACCACTAGGCGCATACTACCGGGTCAACCATCAGGATATCGTCGCCATTCACGGAGCGTTGGCTGAGGTCGGAGTCGTGATGGCAACCGGTATGGTTCACTCAGGATGGAACAGTGTTGGGGCATCAGGACGAATTCGTTACCAAGATGGTGTTTTGGGAGGCCATGCCTTTGCAATTGTCGCCTACAATGACGACGGTTTTTGGATTCAAAATTCTTGGGGCGAAAGCTGGGGCCGCAATGGGTTTGGATTGTTATCCTACAGCGACTGGCTCGAGAATGCTCGTGATGTGTGGGTTTCGCGCCTGGGTGTGCCAATCAAAGCTCAAACCAACATTTCGGGGGCAACCTTCTCTCAGCGCTCTTTAACGGGCCAAGGGATGGCTTCCTTTGCAAACTTACGTCCTCATATCATTAGCCTTGGAAATGATGGGATTCCCAAGGACAAAGGAGATTTTGCAAATTCGGAGAACGATATTCGACGCATCGTCCGAGAAGACTTTGTGAAAATTACCAAGAAATGGAAACGAAAACGCATTTTGCTCTACGCTCATGGCGGACTTGTTTCGGCCAAATCGGCCACGCAACGTGTCGCCGAATATCGAGAAGTACTTTTGGAAAATGAGATTTATCCTCTGGCTTTTGTCTGGCACTCCGACTTCTGGACCACGCTTAAAAATATCCTCAAAGAAGCGGTTAACCAACGGAAAACAGAAGGTCCACTGGATGCAACCAAAGACTTCATGCTCAACCGGCTTGATGATGCGCTGGAGCCCATAGCAGTCGCTCTGGGTGCTCGTATGCAGTGGAAAGAAATGAAAGAAAACGCATTTGCGGCAACAAAGTCTCAACATGGCGGCGCACACCTGGTTATTGATGAGATTGCCAAACTGGTGAAAGACGGCGTTGACGTAGAAATCCATCTTGCAGGTCACAGCGCCGGTGCTGTCTTCCTAGCTCCCATGGTTGAGGAAATGGCCCAGCGGCAAAATCTTACCATTGAAACGTTAGATCTTTGGGCTCCAGCCTGTTCTCTGGATCATTTCAAGGAGTATTACGCCCCTGAACTCCAAGGAGCAAATCGAGCGATTCGCAGACTCGCACTTTATACCCTTACAGATCGCGCCGAGCAAGATGATCACTGTGCCCATCTCTACAACAAATCTCTTCTATACCTTGTTTCAAACGCTCTCGAAGAAAAAATTCGTATCCCTCTTCTAAGGGATGGTTGGCCGATTCTCGGCATGGAGAAGTTTATTGAGCGGGCGAAAAAAGAAGACGGGGCCTTCAAGTCGTTGATGGATCTGCCTCACGTCGAATGGATCAAGTCTCCAAACGACAATAGCAATGACCATAAAAAGCACTCAACCTCAACGACTCACGGGGGGTTCGATGACGATGAGCCTACCTTGCGAGGTCTCCTTCGCCGAATCTTAGGATCAGCCCAGAAGGACGAGTTTAAATTCGAACACTCCGCTTCGAGTCTCCGTGACCAACGCAACTCCATGGGACTTTAGGGCTGGTAAACCAATTCGTGAACGGCTTGTCGTTGGCAGTGAGCCGTCGAAGAGTAGCGGCTCCCGGATCTTCTATGCAGAACCAGACCCTCAGCTTAACCTGATCATTCATGATTTAGAACCGGCTCAAGATCGCATGCGCGACAAACAATGGACTTACACCGCCCATCGAACTTACCAAGGAATTGGGCAAATCCGAACTGCAGATCGGGTTGCTTTCTGTTGATTGGCAGGGGCTGGACCGATGCGTCCCATCGCCGAAAACGTCTCTAGAATTCAATCGATGGCTTGGCATCGGAAAGGTGGAATCGGGTCGGAGAATGGGGTAAAGCGCGCGGTTTGGGATGAGGTGGGAACGGGGTGTGCCTTCACCCCCTCTGGGCGGAAGCCAGCCCATTTCGGGCCCAAAAACCGCCCTCCCCAGCAAAACAGAATAGCGATGCACACCTATTGCAGATGATGGAACGATGGAACAAAGCAACTCGCCCTGAGGGAAATAGACCTTCACTGGTAACCTTCACCCCTCCTGCTGGTTCAGAATCACATCTCGAATCGCCTTCTGACTGGCACCCGTTGCAGCCATCTCGATGAGGTTCTCTTGCAATGCTTCGTCAGCGACGGCGGCGATCCGATAAGCAATTTCAAGGGTGAGCTCGGGGATTGCATGGAACTGTTGCTGAATGCGCTCTGAAACCTTCAAGAGCTTGAAGTATTTACTGAGGGTTGAAGGCTGAATCCCAACCGCCTCAGCCAACTCCGCGTTGCTACGAAAGACCGTTCTCATCTCCGTAAGCCGCATCGCCTTCACCATGACATGCCCTTCGGACAAATCGAGAGGTGCATTTGAGCCTTGCACACTACCGGTTGCTGGAAGTGGAATCGTCTTCGCATTTCCTACCCTACCTGAAGAAGGTCTACCCCAATTTTGGCGGAGACGTTGTCTGGCATCGTGGGAAGGTTTCCAGCGAGGGAACGTCTGACTGCGAACTGGCGGGGGCGATTCCTCGGGCACGGAGAGATCGTTTGCGGATTCACTCTCAGGTTGAAAGTTAGCTTCTTGGTGTTCGACCAGAAGATCGTAAGGTCCTCTCCTCGCGGTGAACTTCACGACGATCGGGATGGTATCCATCACGACAAAGATGAGGGTCAAAACCGCAAAGGCACTAAACGCAAAATGCCCACCCGGCTTCTCAAAGAGCCGATGCAAGGCCAGGGTTCTGGTGATCAGATCCGTTCGCGGGAGGAACTCCAGTTGCTCTTCGTAAGCAAGACGGGCGGAATCCTTTTGGTTACGCATCTGAGTTACCACATCAGAGATCGTCGCCAATTGCTCCTGGAGCGACTTCCTCAAAAACTCCCGGCTTTTGCGTTGTTCCTCCAATTCAGCAAGCTGCGATGCAGCTTGGGCTGCCGCAAGTTGCTGGCGCTGGGGACTTAGCTCTTCGTCAGCAAACGCTGCAATCAGCCGATTCTTCTGCTCAAAAAGGCTGCGGAGTGAATCCGCGAAGCGTTGGACTTCCTGTTTTCGCCAGGCCAGCTCTTCATCCCGAATCCGACGAGCTTCCGGTCCAATGCCAGGTATTCCTGTTTTCCCCTCCCCAGCCACTTCTCCTTCATAGGTCTTTTGCCAGTCTTCAATTTCCCGGGAAAGAAGGTCGCGTTCGACCGTTTGCACCTTGATCTGATGATCGAGAACGGCGATTGGCGAGGACTGCCCAAGCGCGGTCGATTCCTGCGCCATCTCGATTGGCTCAAACGTTTGTTGATACTGACGCCGCAGTTCTTTTTGACGCCCAAGTTCTGTCGCAATCTGCTGATCGAGATTGGACGTGGTCGCCTCCATCCTTCCGCGAGCTTCCTGATGGAGGGCGATCTGTTCGGACTCGATTTCTGCGTCTACCGCTCCCTCGAAAATTAGCAACACCAGCGGATGCGCGATCGCCAAGCCCATCAGGATGGCGATGGTTAGCCGAAGGACAAGTTGAAAAGCTTTTTGGAAGGCAGGTAATCCCGCCCGATAGGCAGCCAGAAACGCTCGATCAATGGTCAGGACGACCAATGCCCAGACCAAGGCAATCCCGAAGACGAGAATTGGTTGGTTCGTAAGGGTGGAGACAGCATAGGCGCAGGCCCCGGCTCCGAACACGGTTGGCACCAGCACCGTGGCTCCAAAAATGGCATGTTTCCGGATTTCCCAGTCTGGACATTTTAAGAGCGTATCAATTCCGGTCCCGCCCAACCACGCGAAAAAGCGCTCAAAGGTTGAAATGGAAGGATTGGAGTGTCTTTTGCTCACCGCTCTTGCTCTTTGGGAACCAACACTGAACTCGTAACCATCCACCAGCAATTTCTCTCACAAATTGCGGTTGAACGCTCTCACATGCGAAAGCCGTTTCCATGTCAGCCGAGAAAACGAGGATCCGATAAATTCGCGGAGCCAATCGTTGGAAAGGATGTTGAAGTTGGCGGTCGAAATCATTCTCAGATGAAGAACACGTTAAGAATAGCAACAAAATGTGACATAGATCGTTTGTACGAGATCTATTCTCACGAATCTGTCTCACCATACATGGGCTTTGACCCGTGCTCACAAAGCGAGTTTGCGGAAATTTTCGATGACTTCTCATCCGCTGGCGACCTGATCGTTTGGGAGGATGAGCGCGGTGTTCTGGCGGTTTGCCAACGGATCCGCAGGAGGAGACGCCTTCGCCACTCCGCTTACCTTGGTTCCCTCGCAGTCCATCATGCTGCCCAAAAGACAGGAATCGGTAAGCGCTTTTTCGGGGCTGTTGTTGATCAACTGAAAGAAGAAGGAGTTTCTCGGATCGAGCTGTTAGTAGCGGCCGACAACGACCACGCGATCGGGTTCTTCAAGCGGTTTGGGTTCGCAATTGAAGGGACGCACCCTGAGTATTTTTCTCGAGCTGGCAGTGAATCGTTGTTCAGCGAGCATACGATGGGGTATGTGAAAAGCGGCAAGAGCGAACTCGGTTGAGTTCGAGATGGATTTCACGGGGATGGCGCTTCCTGCCTCAAGAGGAGGAAGCCGGTCAGGCATGAACGCGCGGAGCCAGCGGGACGGCTAAATTGATTGAATCACCTGTTGGATGGTTCCATCGAGAATGATGGCTTGGCCAGTTGCGCAGCGTCCCCACCAAGTCCCATAGCAATTGCGCAGGATTGGCTGCCCCAAGGAGGAAAGTTGATCGGCAAGAAACTCTGAAACTCGCCACCACTCGAAGATCTCTTGTGTTTCACGAGAATCTTCGAGAGTGTCACAAATCGAGCGGAGTGAGCCATCTTCCAGATGGTTGTGATAGAGGGCATAATTCTCAGGTTCCTCAACCTCCCAACGCTCCAAGACTTGCTCGATTGATTCGGAAAGATTTTCGATCTGATCAGCAGAGAAGGTGTCAATCCACAAAAGATGATCTGCCAAGAGATCAGAGATAAGGGCGGAATCACAGCAATAGATGTCGTTCTTGATGATGCGTTCAGCAGCTTCATGAATCTCACGAGGAAATCCGTAGATGAGATTGTCAGTCATTCTCGCCTCCCTCAATTTGAGGAAGTAATTCTTCTTCGATCCAAGCCATCGCTGAGCATATGTCGCTCCAATGATCGTCGTAGGTTGGTTCACCCTCCGGAATGCAATCGTCGCGATATCCGTGAAGAGCTGTCCATACCGTTTCGAGCCATGTCATGGGATCGAGAGCGTGTAGTGATTGGTTCATTTCTATTCTCCTTTCGTTAGTTAGCTTTCCCTGCTGGGATTGAGGAGAACGAACCAGGCGCGATAAGCGCAGAGGCTATAGCCGTCAGTCAACGGCAACACGGGAGCGCAAGCGAATGGAGCGGGCAGCCGATTGACTGCTGAGCTGCGGCTGGTGGAATCCGAAATGTTTTCCCAGCGGTAACGAACCAGCGAAGAGAGAGAACACCGAACAAAGAGAACGACCTCGGTATCGACCGGCAACTCCAGAAAATCACTTGTCAGAAAAAGGACTATCCACGAAGTCCAGGTTCCCACTCTCTTTGATCCACTACCAAAGCGCTTCCCTGATTCGCGGACCAGCCAATGAGTGAGACCACGAGAGAGCACAAGAAAGATGACAACGCTCTACGATTCGATCGGCCACAATTATGGCAGGACACGTTCGGCAGATCCGAGAATTGCGGGTCGCATCTTCGAGTTACTCGAACTGCCGACTGGCAGCAGAATCCTGGATGTTGGTGCCGGGATCGGCAACTACAGTTTGGCGATGGCGCAAAGAGGGCTCGGGGTGACTGCTCTGGAACCGTCATCGGTGATGAGAGCCCAACGAAAAGAACATCCGCAGCTCCAGTGGACGGAAGGCTCGGCTGAAACCCTTCCCTTCTCTGATCAATCGTTTGCCGGAGCCATTCTCACCCTCAGTCTTCATCACTTTGCAGACTGGCTGCTGGCGCTACGGGAGCTTCTTCGGGTTGTCGGTGATGGGCCGATTGTCATCCTCATCTACACGCCCGATTCAGGAGGCAAGTTCTGGCTCCATGATTATTTTCCGCGTCTCTTTTCGAAAGACCGCGAGAAATTCCCCACCAAGGCTGAAATGGAAGCGTTCTTGAGCCTTGAGGATCGTCAGTTGGCGGCAGAACGATTTTTCCTCCCACCAGACCTTCAGGACAACTTCGGAGCTGCGGCGTGGGCGACCCCCGAACGCTACCTCGATGAGGGTTACCGCTCAGGGATATCAACTTTCTCCTACCTCGGCCAAGAAGAACTCGACCAAGGGTTGAAGCAACTCTCAGCCGATTTGGAATCTGGAAAATGGGACGCCAGACATGGCAAACTCCGTGAGCAAGAGTATCTCGACGTTGGTTATGTGTTCTGGAAGATCGGTGTCTGAGCCATTGAATTCGATTGAAGAGGTTCTTAGGGCAATGGAAGTCCAAACAATCTTTGGGCGCTGGGGGGAATTCCGGTTGTTGGTTTTAGGCGGGATTCATGCTGAGCCCGCCCAGGTGAAACAAGATCCGCGCTCGGAAAGCCTCGAATACCGGTAGGCCCCTGGCCGCCGTCCGCAATCCCTGGATCATCGAGTTGATTCCCTCCGCCGAGGCATTCGTGATCGGGTAGGTGATGTAGTTCATGATCCCCGCCATGTGGTTGAGCAGCGTCTGAGCCACGGCCATCATCGGCTTGAGCGCCGACTCGTTCACCGTGTCTACCCAACTGTAGAAAAACTTCATCGCCCAGGCATGCGATTTATAGCTTCAGAAATGATCGAACATCTCCTCCAACCCTAACGCGGTTCCGGTCTTGAGGTTTTGAACCAACAGCTCGCGGAACTCCACCTCGCTCGCCAGGCGCATGTCCTCATGCGTCCTCAGCCACTGATACTTCGTTCCCTTAGCGCCGTTTCGCCGACAGCGGTGAGTTGGCGATGTTCCTGGCGGCGGACCAGATCGACTCCCTTGTTGAGGTACTGTTTGATGTGGAAGCGGTCGAAAACGATTGTCGCCTCAGGAAGCTCGTCGGTGACGGCGCCAGCGCCGTTCCCGCCACCCATGAATGGTGGCCGCGCTCTCCGGTTTCGGGGCAAACCCACCAAAAATCCCCCAGCGCCTATTAAAAATCACCCAGGATGTCGTCGCCAAAGATCTGGTTGGAAAGCTCCATGAGTTCGGCGTCATCGAGAATCAGGCTGCGGAACAACTCGTGGGTTGCATACGGTTTCCAACGTACCAGATACGAATGATGATCGCCTTCAAATTGCATACCCGAAAACGAGCTGCCGCCTCCCCAGCCGCTCACCAATTTTCGGGAATCGTCATCATGAAGTTCGATGCCTAGGCGCTGGCAGATCGAAGTTCGGTAGTCGAGGTCGCCCAGCCACCGGTTGTA
>CAYGQD010000001.1:0-1787 GCA_964351855.1 uncultured Verrucomicrobiales bacterium | reverse complement strand
GTTGTAGGAAATTGGAATTTGATAGGGAAGGGGGGTGGATTCCCACTCAAGGTAGGAACGAGCATACTGCTTCCAGAGATGAATCAAAACGTGGCAACTGACAGGGTCGCGGAATTTGGCGTCGTTGACCATGTCGCCTCGTTCCTCCGATTTGATCCGGCTTGCGAAGTAATTAAAGGGATCACGGAGCAGCAAAATATGGAGGAAGCGACCGATGTCATGGCCATAGAAACGGGAGTAACCCCGAATGTTTTTGAAATTGAAGACATCATCGAGAAAGTGATCTTCGAAAGAGGCGAGGAAAAGTTCCTTGTCGCCGTCATCTGAAAGATTGGCTTTGGAGCGGGTCTCGCAGCCACGAAGCGACTCGATGTTGTCACAGAGACGATTGTCGATTTTCTGGAATTTCTGAACGTTGTTCCGAAAACAAATTCTACCTCTAAACTGAGCCAGAAGCCAATTGATCACCGCGTGATTTCCGCTGCGTTTCAGTCCGGCGAACCGAATGTAGGAATTAATTTTAGGGGTCATCCATGCAGCGGTTGCGCTTTCTGTAAAGCGATTGAGGCAACTTCACTCTGATCCGGCGTCAGGTAAGCGACACTTCCGCCTGTGAAGTAAAATGCGATGCGCCGAATCACTTCGTCGGGTGTGATCATGTCCATACATCGCGGTAAGTCATCGACAACATCGACGCAGCAATTCTCAGGCCGATCTTTTTCGTCACCATCGCCCAAGGGCACGGTGCGACTTCTCCAACACCCTCCGTTATCACAGCACCGCAATGCTCCCAGAGTGTGGATGAATTGATGGTGCGGATAGGCCTCCCAATGAGTCGGTTCCCTGCCACCGGCCACGACCACACAGGGGCGGTTTTGGGGCATGCCGGGCTTGGTTTCAATAGCGGCGGCCAAGTGCATGAGAAGCGTCACCGGGCAGAGAACTCCCTGAGCATGGTAAACCAGCCTCATCAACTGACGTAGGTCGGTCTTGCCTCGCAAATCGAAAACCCCCTTCAAGGGCAGATGATGATGCTCAGACTCACCGATCTGCACGAAGAGAATCTTCCCCTTGAAGTGATCGACCACCGCTTGAAAGCGTTCCTGTTCCCACCATTTGATCGTGAAATCCATTTTGCCTCCCGCGGCGACAATCCAGAACGGCATCGGTTGCCCGACCAATTCTTCAACTTGGGAAATCCAATGCTTTTCAAGATCGGAGATCGGGAGATGCCCACGGAAATCCATTGGTGCGAAGGTCACCCCGAGTTGCTCGGAAAGGAACCGGTGAAAGCCGTGGATAAAGTGGTAGGGCAGCTGATTGCTCTGATGGATCAGAGGGTATTCACAGAGGATGGTTTGTGCGTCAGGATCATCATCGGCAATCGTGGTGATCCAAGGGTTGTTTTCCCAAAGCGCGGGACAGGGAGTCCTTACATCGGTTAGAAAACGGTCGGGATAGGTTTGATGCAGATCGCGCACCGCTGCGGTAAGGAGCACCACATCGCCCGGAGACTGCCGATTCACCAAAATGAGTTTCTTGGAAAGAGTTTTTGTCACCTTTTGGAAGAAAAGACCTAACAAGGTTGGTAGTGCGTTGTCAAAGCGTTACTCCGAGGTCCAATTTTTCCGCAGCTCTCGCCAGGAGCATTGAATGATAATTCGTCAGCAGATTTTTCATGAGTTCCAGTTCTTCTTCAAGCAGTAGTTCGAGCAGTCCCTCATCCAGCAGCAGTTCGAGCAGTCCCTCATCCAGCAGCAGTTCGAGCAGTCCCTCATCCAGCAGCA